>SOJA01000062.1 GCA_004376975.1 Candidatus Bathyarchaeota archaeon | reverse complement strand
GGTATAGCATGCTCAATGATGTCCTTCTTCGACTGTGGTTGTTCCTTTTTTTCTTTATTTTCACACATTTTACAGTTCCTTTCATTTATATACGCTTTGTGGGTTATGTTAATAAATCCGAAAATTGCTACAAAGGTGACTCCAAAAAAGAAGCATAGGATGGCAAGTTTAGTTAAAATTCTGTTTGGTTTATCGATCTTAGAGGCCTCATCAAACTTGTCTTCGAGTGCAAGCCGCCCAGACTCCAAGTTTTTCCAACGAATCCATACACATGCACATGAACAGAGGATAAGCATTAACCATCCAATACCTAAGAACCATAAAGATTCTTTTGTTGGTGACGGAGCTATTCGGTCAAGAAACAATAATGTGGCTCCAAATACTCCGGTAGATATGGTTATAAGCAGGTTATATAATCCAGCCGCCTCAGATACGATGGTCTCGAAAATACACTCCTTTGAAACCTCGTTCTTCTTGTTTGTTCCTTCATTAGGAGACATAGTTTGCCTCACTTTCCCTTTTAAAATATGAACAAAACGATAGCAGATTTACAAGATGTTGCAAGAGATTTTTTTCGTATGAGTAAGCATTTCTTTGAGAAACGCCAGTTATTGCTGCTCGGCTTGCACCGTTAGAAATAAGGCACCGGAAATTATCCGACTTCTAACGGGGCTTGGGCGCGGTGATGGTAAGGATGAAAATCTCGATTAGTGGTTAAAGATAGTGGTTAAAGATTTTAGGCAAACCAAGCTCGTTAAAATTTATGTAATGATAAAGAAATTCATAAACAGACTTAGGAAACAAACCTTGTTTTCTACGAAGGTCGCGAATACTCAACTGCTCAATTTCTCTTATTCGCTGGTAATCTAATCCATAGGCAGTACCCATTATTTTTGAAGGTATGCGTAAGTTGGCTATTCCTAACTTTTGCATATTCGTCTCATGGTATCCAAAACCCAGAAAATATAGTGCCTGAGCATTAGCTATTAGTTTCCGAGCCTCCTGAAATTCCTTGGGAAGGTCTGGGCTTTGTTGGGGTATGATTTTTATGCTATCAGCCGCAGACAAGACCGTATCTTGGTCATATTGTGCCCCGTAACGCACTTGTGGTAGTGGATAATCAGGGTCGTTGAATTGCCACTCTAAACGGCCCAAACTTCCATAAACATGAAGTATACGAAGCTGGTTTAGTTTTTCTTTGCATTCTTTCTCGCTTTTCTCAGTGTGCGTATATCTGAAAGTCTCAAACAAATACTGTTCTAACGAGCGGTCGTAATTAAAAGTGACGATTGAAAGCTTATTGTCTTGGAACTCTTCAAACGGACTATCGAGTCTCTGAAATAACAGTTGATACCAGTTATTTTTTGTCCTAAAATTCTGTTGATGCTCATGATTACACAGTAGTGCCATTACAATCGCAACTTTTCCCACTGGTATAAATTTGGGGTTGTGCTCAAGCCAAGCATCAACAGAAAGGGGATTTGCTCGACTAAGAGCGTCAGGAAACCTATCGGCCATATCTGGAGAGAGCTTGCCAGCAACTTTGTAAAAAAATTCAAATTGGGAGTCCTGACGATTACCCAACATCTGGCAAATTTCCATGACAAGTTCGTAGCCAGTAGGAAAGCGAAAGTCTTTACTTGCCCCCGCACCTAAAACCAAGACTGTTTCAAGGTTAACCATATCACAGAATTATAGCATGTTGTTTATGGAAATGTCAATTCTTACAAAGCTTGTCTAGTACAAAGCGGTATATAAGGAAACGACCTCCCTAAACCGCTGGAGCTATTGTGTAAGACAGGCTTTTTTGTATAATTGGAAAGTGGATTTTTTTTAATAGATTCCTCGACTACGCTCGGAATGACCACGCAGTGATTTGGGGGATTAAAAATGGATTTGTAACGTCGCCGTTCCGGCGACGGCTAAACAATCCTGTAATAAATTGGGGT
>SOJA01000202.1 GCA_004376975.1 Candidatus Bathyarchaeota archaeon | reverse complement strand
TCCTCAACCTTCTTTTGAACTTCCATGAAAAGGTTGTTTCCATGCGAGTCAATGGCTACTGTCAATGGACCAAACTCTTCAACCTCTAAAATCCACATGGCTTCAGGCATTCCTAAATCAAGCCATTCAACACGTTTCACGCTTTTTACAGCCTTTGCAGCCAGTACTGCAGCCCCGCCGGTGAAAGCTCCGTAAACAGCACCGAACTTTGCCATGGCTTCCGTTGTTCTCTTTCCCATTCCACCTTTACCAATTACGACTCTGATTTTGAAGCTTTTAATGAACTCGTCCTCGAAAATTTCCATTCGCGTGCTTGTCGTCGGCCCTGCTGCAACTATCGTCCATCCATCTTCCTTCTTCTTCACTATTGGACCGCAATGGAAAGCAGCTAATCCTTCAAGGTTTAATGGTAACACCTTTCCCTGCTTGAAGTATTCTAAAGCTCTCTTGTGAGCTTGGTCCCTTGCAGTAAAAATTGTTCCACTTACATATAACACGTCATTCACCTTTAATTTACGTATTTCCTCCTCCGATATTGGCGTCTTGAATTTGTAAACAGCCATTTATTTCACCTCATCAAACTTTATGCGTTAAGTATTCAACCGTTCCGTCTGCACTTATTCTCGCGGTGGCTCTTCTCGCAGCCCAACAGTTGAAGGCAACGGCCGCTGGATATGAAGCTGGATGCCTATAAGCGTAGTCTATGTTCACGCCTAACACTGTGATTTTCCCGCCAAGGCCCATTGGTCCAATCCCAGTCATATTTACAGCCTCCAGAACCTGTTTTTCAAGCTTTTCTATTTCAGGATCTGAATTCGGTACATTCAAAGGTCTCAGCAAGGCTTTTTTAGCTATTTTCATGGCGATGTCAGAGCCTCCTCCTATCCCGACTCCTAGAATGTTTGGTGGGCAGGGTTTTGCCCCAGACTTCATGACAGCGTCAATAACGAATTTCTTGACTCCTCTATATCCCTCTCCTGGAACAAGCATACCCATAACACAGGTGTTTTCTGCTCCTCCACCCTTTGGCAGCACCGTTATCTCAACTTCATCTCCTGGCACAATCTCCCAGTTTATCCACGGTATCAATCTTCCAGTGTTATCTCCACTGTTTTTCTGGGTGAATGGATTAACAGCATTTGGACGAAGTGGAACATCCGAAGTGGCTTTTCTCGTAGCTTTTGTCAATGCACCCTTGATTCTATCAAGGTTTTTAGCTTTTGCCCCCGCTTTAATGTAGAATATTATTGTTCCTGTATCTTGACATATTGGAGTCTGATATTTCTCGGCAAACTCTATGTTATCTAATATAGCTTTTAACTGTGTTTTTCCTGCATCACTCGTTTCATCCAAGTATGCTTTTTGCAGCGCCTGTTTAACATCTTCAGGTAGATAAATCACAGCTAGTTTTAGAAGCTTGAAAGCAACATTCTCCACAATATTTTCCATTTCCAACAGTTTTCCCCTTCTGTTTAGAAACCTTATGACGAAACATTGTACTTATATTTCTATTTCCCATATCATTCAGTTTTTGATGTTCAACCCAGCTTCGAACTATGGTTTTTACTTCATGAATTTCTTTTTCCACTCGTGAACATAAGCGAACCATGAAGTTCGAAAGGCTCTTATTCACTGAGTTAATAAATCACCTTGAGGAGTTCCAGTTCAGGAGGAATAGAAATGGTCTCCAATAATAGCTATGGGAAAAACAGTTTTCTAGAAGCTTTGCTAACGATTCCAGCAATATATTCTTACAGAATTTCAAGGGACTCGAGGTATATTGGTTATACATGGAAAAACGTTCATCCTAATCTTGATGTTTTTCTTGTCCCAACAGATGCAACGCGAAGACCCATCGCCCTAACGGAAACGCCGGAAGCAACTTTCATTGTAGCCTTTGCTCCAGACTCTAAGTCGGTTATTGTAGTAGAGGATAAAAGCAGAAACGAAAGA
>SOJA01000191.1 GCA_004376975.1 Candidatus Bathyarchaeota archaeon | reverse complement strand
TTGCATAGTTGTAAGGCGTTTAAGATTCCGATTACTTTGTTTTCTATTTCAGCGAGGTCATGTTCATTTGGTCTTCCTTTGATGTTTCCAAGCCTTCCTGCAGTTGAGTTTTCCTCATTGTTTTTGAATTCCCCGACGATGTGCCATTCTTCGGGAACCGTAAATCCCACGTGCTTCAGAAATGCTTTCATCCATTTAGTTGCTGGGATAGCCTCACTTAAGCCTGTGTGAGGACCAGAGTAGGTGCAGAAACAAATTGCGTACTTGCCTGGTCTTATTGGTACGGATGGAACGATAATGCCGGAGCTGAAGTAATGCTTTAGCATACGTTTAACGTAATTCATCATAGTCTCGGTTGGAAGCCATTGATGTACAGCTGAGCCGAGAAAGACAAGATCATACGCAAGCAAGTCAATGTTTGTTTTCTCATCGACTTTAATAAAGGCTACATCGTACTGCTTCTGTTTCAGCACCTCCGCTATTCGCTTTGCCACTTTTTCAGTATTTCCTGTAATAGAAGAATACAAAACCAAACTTTTCACCATATCACTTCCCCGTGGTTCATTCTGTAAACTGTTTGATAAGCTTCAGTAACATCTAAAAGGTTTTAGATTATTCACCACCTGATTATTTCGCAGACGCTTCATAATGTTTTTGATGCTGCGAAGGTTTTTTCCAGAAAGTGAAAAGGTTTGCCTTATTGTTGGAAATGCGGAGTGAAGCTGAAAGAAGAAGACAAATAATAACTTCTTTCACAACAGTTTCTCCACCTGTACGCGGTTTGTTTAGAAAAGTCATGTCTTTTCAGGCGTGCGAAAGTTAGGTTAGGGCTTTTCGTAGACGTATTCCATGAGCATCACCGTAATACTTTTCCAGCGTCTCAATTCTTTTGTACCCAAATTTCTGGTAGAGACTTAACGCTGCAGTATTATTCTCCCGCGCCTCCAAAAAACATGTTGCGACACCTTTGTCCTTGAATGTCTTTTCGACTCCTTGAAGAAGCATTTGTCCAATTCCTCCTCGACGATGCTCCGATAAAACATCGATTGTAGATATGTGTCCAACTGCAGTTTTCCTATCCATACATATCTTACCAATGACAAAACCCACAATTTCACCTTTCAATCTCGAAACCAAACCTACAGAATCTGGATCAGCCAACAGATGGTATATCTGCTGTCTTGTGAAGGCTTCTCTTCCAAAACATTTGACCTCAATTTCACACAGCCAATCTAGATGTTCAATTGAAGCTGTTTCTATAGTCACAAGCATTGCAGTAGCAGCTCTATTGAATCTACGGAGAAGTAGGATTTAGATTTTCTTCGTTTCAGGCTTGAGTTGTTCAACGTTTACACCGGGGGTGGTCATACCCTTTATTCCAAGCCACTGTTGGATCACGAACCCTATGAAAAACCTAAACCACACAGTTAAAATTCTTACTAGAATAGTCGCAGTCCCACATATTGCTACACGCATATCCAACGGAATATCTGTCAAAAGCACCATAAACAATGCTGACATTGTTATTTCTGGCAGTCCAGCTTCGAAGGGCACACCCAATGGGATGGATTTTACAGCAACCACAATTGAGCATGTTACAACTATAATACTCCAGTGAATTGGATAGCCTAGGGATAAGAACACTAGATATGTTACTGTCAGACTGAGAAGCCATGAAAGAACATAGAAGCACAGCGATGTTAGAAGGGTTTTTGGAGCATGCCCATATTCTTTCATCGAATTGTGAAATATGCTTGCAGCTTTAATTACTTCTGCTCTAACTTTAGAGAGTCGCCATTTTCCTCTGCTTATACGCTCCACAAACCCTATCACGCTTCTGATTATTTTCAGTGTCCACTTTTCTTTGACGGATAAAAGAATCAGCAATACTAGAAATGCTGTTGTGATAACGACTAAGAATAATGTTAGGTTAAGAACAATTCCGCTTAACTGTTTTCCCATAAGCAAGACAATCATTCCCACAAGTAGGCTTCCAATGTTTATGCCCATGCCCATAAGTCTATGAGCAACTAGGGAGGCAACGATTTTCCCACTTGCCTCACTCTGTTCCCTCGTAACCAAGTATATCCTTGAAATTTCTCCGCTTATCGATTCAGCTGGAATAATTATGTCCATGTAAATGCCATACCAAACATACAGAAAGGATTGCATAACAGAAAGTTTTACAGAGAGAAAAGTAACCAAGGAACGCCACGAAATAGCGAACAAAAAAGTTTCAAATATAACAGCAACAACTGCCAAAAAATAGATGGAGAAATCAATGCTTTTAGCAGTCTCAAATATTGTGGCAATGTCCACACCAAAGATGTAAAGGTAAATAAAAAAAGCCGCTAATCCCAATGACGGTAACAGAATGGTTTTCCAAGTGATTCTGAATTTCCTTGAATCCATGCTCAGCTACACCTAACAATGAAAGCAAAAGGTTTTGGAATTAGCTAATATACTTTACCCATTTCCACCGTAACACGCAATTCCCAAAATATGTATGAAGAAAGTTATAAGGAACATGTTGCAGATCAAGAAGATGGGTATCGCCATGCTGAAGAGGGAAGAAGCCCTAGATTTGATTAATGAAAACATTGCGAAAAGGAATATTGTTTATCACATGATTGCCGTGGAGGCTGTTATGAGGAGTCTGGCAAGGTTTTTAGGTGAGGATGAAGACTTGTGGGGGCTAACTGGTTTGGTTCATGATATTGATTACGAGAAGATAGGAAATGCTTGGGAGAAGCATGGTGTTTTGGCTGAGGAGATTTTGAACGGTATGGTTTCGGAGGAGGTTATCAGAGCTATTAAATCTCATAATTTTGAGCGCACTGATGTTGCTCCGGAGAGCAGGATGGAAAAGGGTTTAATTGCTTGCGATGCCATCTCAGGTTTGTTAGTTGCTTGTGCTTTGGTTATGCCTTCAAAGAAGATGGCTGAGGCAAAGATTAAAACAATCAAGAAAAAATTCAAGGACAAAGACTTTGCCAGAGGAGTTGATAGAGAAAGAATTCTTTTCTGCGAGAAAATTGGAGTTCCCAAAGAAAAATTCTTTCAAATAGCCTTGGACGGACTCAAAAAATACGCAGCAAAAATAGGACTATAAAACCCGTCAGCACATTTTCCGAAGCAGGCCATCGCAAATTACCTAGTTTACCGTTTTAAAAATCATTGAAAGCGAGAGATGATGCTTCCGCTATCAAATCAGCAACTCGAGAAACCTTAGAGTTCCAAATTTTTCTCGTGGGAAAATGTCAAGCACCAATCACTTTTACTTCTTCCACGCGAAGCGATGGAACCACCGCGTTCACAAACTTTCTGGTTTCTTTACTTATACCAGAGATTCGTTTGAACCAGTCAAAAGCAATGCCTGAAACCATGCCGCCTTTTATCGGGTGTTGTATCTCCCCGTTTTCAATAAAGAACGCACGGGAAAGTTGGGCGCTAATCATTCCAGAACCTGGCTGAGCGAATCCAGCCATAGATTCAACTAAGACACCTTTCACGGTTTCAGACACTAACTCCTCTTTCGTCTTGCTTCCCGGCTGGATTATTAGATTTGATGGGTGAATCTGCGGTTTAGTTCGGTAACCATTACCAATTATTGCACTGACCATATCAAATCCACCGATAAAACGTGACGCGTTCCCAGTGTTCCTTGTTTTCAAGGCATTTGCAGAAGTAGCATTGTGAAGAAAACCTTCAACTTTGCCCTTTTTTATCAGAACCGCATTTTGAGAACAGCAGCCTTCATCGTCGAAACTTCTCGAAGAAAACCCTTTTTCAAGAACAGCGTTGTCCTCTACCGTAAAATTCTCAGAAGCCTCAATTCCTCCAAGTTTTTCAGCCCAAGCAGAACTCCCAGCAACTACGTTTTCCCCTTTCAAAGCATCAATCAGCACATTAAACAATTGGTATGAAACAGCTTCAGCCCCAAAAATCACCGTACCTTGAAAACTTCTTACGAGTTGCGGTTTGAAAAGCCCAACAACCATTTTTCCAACGCTTTTCCCAACACTTTCCGGTTCCAAATCCGCTGCACGGCTTAACATAGCATCGTAACAGCTTCCTGTCACCTCACCATTCTGTACGCCGCTTGCTCCAAGATAGATCATAGCCTTGGTTTCTTGTTCTTCAACATCCACACCTAGCGTGTTTACGACTCCTCGCATGCCAGACTCAAAAATGACACGCCCGTCTTTCGCTATAACCCGCTTGTCATAATCTTCCGCAGCATGTACCATTCTTCTTGCAGCATCGACCCCTTCTTCAACGCCTATTTCAGCAACCTGGGGATCAAACAACCCTTCTACTTTAGTCGGTTGACCGGTTTCTGGAAGAGCAAAGTTTGGCACTCTGGAACTTACTTGTGCAATAGCGAATGCCTTTTCTGCAGCCTTCAAGATAGCTTTCTCACTCAAAGAATTGGTGCAAGCAAACCCGACCCTATTTCTCGGGGCAACAACTCGAAAGCCAACGCCGGAATCATCAACCCTGTTTTGAGTTATAATTTCAGAATTCCTAATTACAACCTCAGTTGTCCGGGTGTTTGTAAAAAACGCCTCAGCAGTCGTTATATTCTCTTTTTCAAGTGCCCTAATGGCTTTATGGGCTGAATCAGTCAAACGATTCCAGTTTGTTTCTAAGCTCATATACTATCCTCCTATTCCTCCAACTATCATTTTGCAACGAATCGCTGGAACCACACGGCCTTGGATGGCAAACTGATATTTTCCACAGGCGCCTGGGCGAAGAACAGCCTCTCTGCCCACAGCGTCTATTGTTTTGAAAACTTCAATAGCGTTGCCAGCTACATTTGCACCACGCAGCTCTTCAGCTAATCTTCCATTTTTTATCCATCTAGCGGATTGAAAACCGAAGGTGAAATCAGCATTGGCATCTGACTGCCCGCCACAAGTTCCTTCAAGAAACAAACCTTCCTTAACATCCTCAATCATTTCTTCCAATGAGTAGTCGCCGGCTTCAATACCGATGTTGGTTTGTCTAATTAATGGCTCCACACTGTAATCCCAAGCGTGAGCATTACCCGTTGGAGAGACGCCGGTAACCGCAGCGCTTGTTCTGTCATGCATGAACGACTTTAAAACCCCATTTTTGATGAGGTCTGTACGTTTGCATTCAACCCCTTCATCATCATATGCGAAATAACCCAAACCATCCTGCACGTAACCATCATCGTAGACTGTAACGAGTTCGGAAGACACAAGCTCGCCGACATGGTTGCCGAAGCCGCCTCCAGCCATAGCCAAATCCGCTTCTAACGGATGTCCAATTGCTTCATGAAGTAAAGTTGCACATAAAGTTGGATGTACGACCACAGGAAATCTTCCTGAAGGCGGTGCCTTCACATTTAGAAGCTTGACTGCTCTGCCTGCAACTTCTTTTCCTAAGGAGTATGGTGAAGTCTTGTCGAAAAGTTCTAGTCCACCAGTGTGCCCAAGGTTTTCTGAGGTATAACAGAATAAACTGTTGCTCTTGGCTATGACATCAACAAATAACAACACTCGCGTGATGCCTTGATGAATACGGGATCCCTCCGAACTCAAGAAGTACTTATTGTCCTCTATGCTGATGTAGGTCACTTTAGCCTCCGCAACTTGCGACCCGGCCTCCTCTGCGCCCTTACAAGTATCCAGAGGGATATCCGCGATGTCTTCAACGGACAAATTCCGAAGAGGTTTCTTAACTGGCACTGATACATCTACAATTACTTCTCCAGCAGGTTCAAACATCGTTTTTTGCCGTTTCAGCTCTGAAGAAGCTTTAGCTAATTTTAAAGCAGTCTCCAACGCTTGTTCTATACTTTCAAAGTCAAGCATGTTAGTTGAGCTGAAACCCCAAGATTTGCCATCAATAAAAACTCTAGCGCCGACACCGCTCAAGTAAATATTGGAGAAATCTTCAACGACGCCGTTCTTTACAGTACAAGTCGTCATCACCCGTTCCTGACCACGCAACTGCACCAAATCAGCCTTGCTCACATTCTTCGTTTGCAGACATTTCTCTAAACTCTCAAACATCACCATCAACCACTTGGTCACAGTGTTAATAGATCATAAATTAAACGTAGAGATAAGTAAGTCTTACTCTTATGTTCCATTTTCAAACCTAGAGAAAATGGCGGACCCGAGGGGATTTGAACCCCCGCTCTCCGGCTCCGAAGGCCAGCGCCTTAATCCAGACTCGGCTACGGGCCCAACAAAAGATTGGTATGAAAGTAAATAAAAAGTATTCTGAAAATCCTTAAAAATGCTTGAGGAATTTATAGTAGCTAACGATGAGGGGCCGGTAGCTCAGCTTGGCTGGAGCGTTCGGCTGATAACCGAAAGGTCGAGAGTTCAAATCTCTCCCGGCCCATT
>SOJA01000021.1 GCA_004376975.1 Candidatus Bathyarchaeota archaeon | reverse complement strand
GCCATGTTTAATCGCGTCTACAACTTCGCTGTACGTCGCGTTAGAGTGCCCAATCGAAGCTGTTATCCCAAAGTTTCGAAGTTCAACTATCAGCTTTTTGGCGCCGTCAACTTCAGGAGCCAATGTTACAAGCCTTACAGCGTAATTTGATGCCTTCAATATTTCCCTAAATTCATCTACGGATGGGGGTCGAATATACTTTGAGTCTTGCCCACCACATTTTTTAGGATTGATATATGGGCCTTCCAAGTGTACTCCAAGAACCTCTGCGCCATCTGTTCCCTTTTTCATTGATACATTCACCGTCTTAGCTGCGTTTAATAGATCATTATGTGCCGCGGAGATGGTGGTTGCAAGAAAGGCGGTGGTTCCATGACTTGCCTCAAATTTCGCTAGTTTGTTGATTGCCTCGTAGGAGGCGTCCATAACGTCGCTGCCCTTACCGCCATGAATGTGAATGTCGATAAAACCTGGTGCCACTATTCCGCCAGAGGCGTCTATTACTTTAGCCTCTTTCGGTGTTTCTACGTCTTTTTCCTGACCAACCGTTATGATTCTTCCATCCTTAAAAACGACCACTCCATTCTTTATCATTTTAAAAGGCGTTATCACGGTACCATTCTTAATTACGCTGATTTCTTCCATTCAAGTCTCCTCGCCGATGACTGCAGAGCAAAACTCCAAGAGGTTGGACAATGTGGGATGCTCCCCAGTAGGACTTGAAATATAGTACGCGGCAACGGCGTTTGCCAGAGTTAGTCTCCGAGAGTCTGAAAGACCAAGAGCATCACCGAAAATGTTTCCCGCATTCCAAGCGTCCCCCGCCCCTGTAGCCCTTAAAACTGGAACCTTGAAGGCGGGCACGATGACCTCGGTTTTGCTGGTGAATGATCCGGCGAAGCTGGTGGTGTGAAGATCAATCCGAGCTGAAAGTTTTCTCGCTAAGATTCTTGCGCTCTCCTTTGCCAATTCGTCGGGTTTTAAGGCTTTTCGAAGACTTTTTGCTTCCTTGCTCAGTTGTGACGCGTAGCAAAAAGCCTCGTTCTCGTTGACACTGAATATGTCGACAAAATCACTTGAAAGAACTCTTTTCACAAGCTTTGGAACATCCTCTTTCTTTGGACTTGGATCGGAAGTGTCGTAGTACGTTTTTCCCTTTCCTTCCTTTTTGACAATGTTAAAAACTCTTTCAGCTATTTCGGTTCCCCAACGTTTGGTTGCCGCCCAATGAAATATGCAAACGTAGTCAGCTTCATGCAACAGTTGGAAATCCTCGGAGGTGAAATCGTCTAAGCCGAATTCTACTAGAGATCCAAGATCGCTCATCATCACGTTGACTCTTTCGCCTCGACGAATGAGTTCGAAGGCGGTGGTAAGTGCTATCGTGCCACGTGTTTTCACGTGGGAGAGGTCTACTCCAAGGGGCTCCAGATAATATTTCAGTAGCTGAAGTCCGAGTGGGCTTGTGTTGATGATTGGATGAACCTTTGCACCTAAAGTGGCTAGGGCAGCGGCTGTGTTCGCTGCGTTTCCACCCCTCAACTCTGTTTGTTTGATTTCGTGAAGGCTTCCGCCCTTATGTCTTGCTACCTCAGTGATGGCTTTGGAAAGACGTTTAATACTTCCTTCGTAGGTTACTAGGCGGTCCAAGAAAAAGTCAGGCATCACCACTACGTTGAATTCTCTCGGTGGCTTTAACTGTTCCAAGAAATGGAGCAAATCCTCTATGCATTGCGAAGGCGAAGTCTTCTCCGTCAAGATTAGACCACCTAACAATAATAGAGGACTCTGTGAATAAAAGATAACTCAAATGTTTGATCGCAGTATGCATGCACCTTTAGCCCACCCCCAGTCAGAAAAAAAGGACATTTCAGATTCATAAATCATTTAAACTGAAAAAATATGCTTGTGTTTCGGGGTTGCCCTCGCAGAAGACCTGCTCTGCACGCATAAATCCCATA
>SOJA01000143.1 GCA_004376975.1 Candidatus Bathyarchaeota archaeon | reverse complement strand
TTAGATGTAAAATTCGAAGTAAGCAAAGCTGGAAATCTGTACAAAGTGGAGAAAAAGGAGTCTTAACACCGAAAACACGCGTTTTTTTCCACGGTTTAAGTTGCCCCCTGTTGATTAATCTGCGCTAGAGTAGAAATGGAAATCTCAGATAGTCTGGAGTCATTACGTTGTTGTTAAATCTCTATCCAGATCGCATTCCAATCACTGCATGCATGAATTATTTGAAATTGAGGTTGAATCAAATTAAGGAGGGCGCGCAAAACCTCCCTGTTAGCTCTGTTCAAAGGCACTTACACCTTAATCCCTAGAGGTTAGGTCAACTCTGGCTAGCACGTTCAACGCTTTGAGAAGAGCTTGCGTCTTTTCACTTTCTCTATTTAACTGGACAATCTTGACTCTTCCGAAGCGTTTGACCGTGACTACGCCTTCTTCAGATAAGATTCTAAGATTGCGGCTGATCTGGCTATAGGTACTGTTCGTCTTTCTGACAAGTTCCATCATGTGAATTTGTTCAACCCTTGCCAAAGTTTCCACGATCTTTTGTCTACAGGTTGATGCAAGTATCTGCTTAAGGAGCAAGAGTAATTCGCCTGTCTAAACATACATATTCTTGTCTTAAAAGCAAAACGAAAAGAGTGATAGCAAGGAATTGGAGAGGAAAGTGAAAGTAAACCGCGATTTATAAATCAGAAATGAATAAAAAGGGTGTTTTCACAGATCGACATTTTTGGATGTTTACAACAGATTTTGCGGACGTCTTTCCGGACGAAGTGTATGTGATTCATGAATACTTTCATTCATCTCTGTATTTCGGAAACATTTCGTCTTCTATAAAAGGCTAAACGTAGAAATGAGTGTGAGCGCCGAGTGAGGGGCGCAATGAAACAAGTACCCAAAATGAATGGAGGAAAACACTAGAATGATCGTATCATGCATATGCAACACAAAGAGTTTGAGACGGTCTATGTTTTTGACGGTCTGGATGTTGATTGTTCTAACATTCTCTATGCTGAACGGGTTATTTATTGATGTTGCAAAGTGCGAAGCCAACGAAACAAGTTATTGGGCAGTAATTGTCTGCTCAACTGCCTCCCCCTATTCTGCGCGGGGTAGTGCTGCCTATGCCTATCATGTTTTAAATGCTCACTATGCTTTCAATGATATATGCTATTTACATTTCAATACAGACCCCTCTGAAGTTGATATGTTGGCAAACACTACGAACTTCCAATGGGCCATCACAGAATGGCTTGTGGATTGTTGTGAAATCAGTTCTGGCAACGACGTTATTTTCATATATTTCGTTGGGCACGGTGGTGGGATTGAGCATCCATGGAGATATGCAATTGATGAGGACTGTCTAATAATGGCTGGTGGCCTCTACGATTCAAACGAGGATGAGCGGCATGTTGGCCGTTTTGAGATTCACGAGGAGCATTTAAGAAGATTCCCAGATGAACACGAGCCTTACGACATTAATCATGATAATCACACGACATGGGTAAGTGTTGATGAATGTTTGTTTTTCCCAGATGCCAATGTAACTGATGATGAACTTGGAGATTATCTCGATACATTGAATGGCAAATACGAGACATTAACCTTCGCAACACAGCAGTGTATGGGCGGTGGTCTAATCGACGATATAAGTCGCTATGATAGGATAATTATCACGGCAGTAGACGAATGGCATGAAGCGGTGGCAGACTTTGATGATGACGGACTTGACGAGTGGTCTGGAGCCCTTTTTGATGCACTACATGGTGAAAAGTGTAGGTTTGAAGGGGGGGAGATCGTTCACTTGGGGGATCCAGTTGATGCTGACTTTGACAATGATACTCACATATCCATGCTGAATATATTCAACTACACTTCAGATGCAACAGATCATCTTGATTTGCGCGACCAAAATGGACACATATATCCTCAAATAGTCTGGCTAAGCGACGACGGCAAATATATACCAACATACGCCAATGAAACTAATTTCGGAAAGCCATGCGAAAACGGAACTTTAGCATCCATTACTTGGTTTCCGAAGAGATATTACAATTTGACGGTTGAAACGCGTCTGACTTCAGAAACCGAAGTTACTGGAGTAAACGTGTGGATTGACGGTGAACTCACTGGAACCTCTTCAAACCCACTGAATGTCAGTGCAGGAAATCATGATGTCAAAGTTGAACCTATGATCTATTATCAAGGCTCCTACTATCTCTTTACCTATTGGTATGGCGCACCTGACCAGAATCCAACACATGTACACATTGATGAAAACGAAACAGTGACAGCATATTACACCAAGTGTAACGCAACGCGATACATGCAGAACAAAAAATGGGATTCCACTTACTGGAGGCAGCTTTGGAACAATACATCAACGTACACAAGTATAACTCGCAACAAAATTGGATCGTTTTGGCATGGATACCTTGGAATCAAAGTCTTCAATGGAACTACATGCATATCTGATGGCGTGATTGAAGTAGGTCGCTGGCTCCGAGGCGAATCAAAGCTAAAAAGCACCACATGGAATTGCAGTGAACAGAACGTAACTGGCACCTACATAAAAATAGAAATCTGGTGCAAGTTTGGAAGTGGTAACTGGGAGAATATGAACGTCGCCTTCAAGACGAAGAATTTCACGGAGAACACAATCTTAAACGCAACTGCATGGACTATCTACCTCTATGGGGCATACACCACATTATGGGGGCCTCTAGGTCCGGGAGATAACACGTCATCAATGACATTCCTCTGGGGATCTGAAAGCAAGGAAAGCCGCATACAAAACATGTCTTTCTTCACTTACTGATAAACCGTTAGTTAGCCAACTACACCACAGCGGAAATGTGCTAACGAACTAGGCAAAGATGACATGCAGAACTGGTGTACAAAAAGCAGCAAGCAAAGAAGCCTTCAGTCTCCCTTTTTTAGATCATTCTATGGAAAGGGAAGAAAAGTCAACTCCAGCCTTACTTAAGAATCTTCTAAACCGTTGAAATCGACTTTATCGGTATCCTTCAAAAGGAACGGCCATGAGATGGCTATGCTATTCACCATCAAACTGCATCTTCACAACTAAAATTCCAAAAGTCATCACACACGAAAAGAAACTTGGTCTTAAAGATAGTGTGCAATCCGACTTGGACACATTCTTAGAGATTATGCAGCCACTTCAATTGAACGGAAAACTTGGGTGCCTCCTCATATAGCTTCCGCCTAGTTACTACTAAGACCCTGAAAACCTAGAGACTTTCTTTGAAGTACTCTCCCTTCATTTCAAATTTGCTGTAGAGTTCCAAAATCTTTCTTGGATGCGAGGGGAAACGTGGAAACTGTTGAAAAAGTATAATGTTGCTTATATGTGATATAATTATTCGCAATATTTTCCTCTGCTCTCTTTGGGTACTTCTTCATTGCGCTACTCACTCGGCGCATGCAGGTATATTAGTGTAGAAACTTATAAGAATCGAAATGTTTCGAGGGTACAGAGGGATTGCTGTTAATACAGTAAGAGTAGTTTAAGTGGCTTCCGCGCGTTAATTAACAGTGTCCAAGAATGTAAAGTTGATATCGGATTGCCGATATTTTACTTGAGAAGATTCATTGACATCGCTATTTGACATATCTCTATTTAATCTATAGTGACAATTAGCATTTATCCAATCGAAGTCATAACCGGCCTAGTCTATACTCTTTGGTGCAATTGAATTCAAGGATTGCCCCATTCTTCTCCATAGTTCCATGCCATCGTCACTACATCGTAAATATCGATGATTTCGCAGGGTTCTGCTATGTCGCTGTGGGGGTTCCAATGGGAGTCTGAAGGAGTGGAAGAGTACGCTGCGCATACCAATACAGCATCGTATATGTTCACTTTCAAGTCATGGTTAATATCTGCAAGGTTCCAGTAAGGGTTCATTAGGGGATAGTTGTCTACATCTCCCCAAGGAAGATAAGTGTCACCGATGCCATCGCCATCTAAATCAGACCCATTATAAGCGCTCCAATAATTACCCTCACAACCATTATCCCAGATACCGGATGATTTGTACATGCCTATTTGCTCTGTATTGTTTATGAAATTGTTGTGGTAAACGAAGTTATCGCTGGATATCGTTAGTCCAATACCCTGCCAATTGTACACCATCGTGTTTTCGGTTATGACGTTGCTGTTTGAATAGATTAGACGGAGTCCCATGTAGCCTCTTGTTATCGTGTTGTTAGTTAAGACGTTGTTTAGAGAAGACTCCAGCCACAGTCCACCGCAGAAGCCGGTCCAACCCGAATGCGACGTGCTCCTATGCACCACGTTGTCGTTTATGATGTTGCTGGAGGATTCGAATAGATAGATGCCGAACTCGTTCCACGAGACGTTCACGTTCTCTATCGTGGAGTTGGTGGTGCGGGCGAACAACACTCCCTGACCGTTACACGTCAAGTTCAGGTCTTTCACAGTGATGTTTGTGGAGTTCACGACGGCAACATACCCCGCGTCAGAAGGTATCTGCCTATCCTTCTCATTCATCCAATAGTAGATGGGTCTTCCATTCACCGTGTTAGACGAGTCTGCATATTGAATGAAATGTGAAAAGGAGCTGTCCCACGTGTCTGTGTATACCCCGAAGTTGATTGCTTCCCCAGTCAGAGTGTTGTTTCTAAATGTGTTCCCGCCGGACTCCTCTATCCTAATCCCATAAACCCCCCGCGTACGCGTGCTAGAGATAACGTTGCCACTAACTGTGTTTCGGGTTGAAGAGTACCAGAAAACTATGCCGCTATCTGTCATGTTGTTGTCAATGACCCTGTTGTCCGTAGATCCGTAGATGATTAATCCCCACGCGCATTCTGAAATGCTGTTCCGGCTGACGTTGTTGCCTGCGCCACCACTTACCCTAACACCTGCTCTGTTCTCTGACACTGTGTTATTTATTATTGTGTTGTTGCTTGAAGAGTAGATATAAATTCCACCATCGTTTGAGGTTATCGTGTTGCCTCTAATAACGTTCATGTTGGAATAGTCTAAAAGTATGCTGTACATGTTTTTTGAGCAGTACACGTTTTTAATGACAGATTCACTTGTATGTATGAATTTTACGGCATCACCATTGCTTGTGAGATTCAGGTCTTTTACCAGAATGTTTGTGGAGTTTACAGCGTAAACGCATCCCGCATCGCTTGGAACGCTCTTGTTATGGTGGTTTACCCAGTAGTAGACGGGCTTCCCATTCACAGTGTTTGAGGCGTCTATGTCATGAGCATAGTTGTTCAGGTTCCCGCCCCAACCCGTAACTCTGAAGTTATATTTGTTGTTTGTCATGTTGTTGTCTCTGAGAGTGTTGCCGTGTGAGCTGCTGATGTCAAGGCCGAATTCGTTGTTTGATATTCTGTTCCCACTGATGACGTTGTAATCACAGGAATTGAAAAAATCAAGCCCCCAAGTACCATTTGAAATGACATTGTTGCTAATAGTGTTGTTTTTAGAATTAAGGAAAACAAAGATGTTCCTATCATCATTCAACAAAATGTTGTTTCCTTCAATGGTGTTATAACTTGAGTAGACACACATGCCGGCAGCATGGTTCCTTATCGTGAAACCTGTGACGGTAATGTTGTTCGCAGATAGCGTAATGCCAGTCCCGTAAGTGTGAGCAGGGCTTTCAATGATGGTTGTATTCGGGTTCTCTCCAATAAGCGACAGGCTTTTTGTTACACTCACCCACTCAAAATATGTCCCAGTCCTAACATAGACAGCGTCCCCTGGATTAGCCACATCTACCGCAGCCTGTATTGTGGGGTAGTCATCAGGAACTGTGATGATGCTTGAGGTCGTCATTATAGAATGAGAACTGCAAGTGACTATTGGCGCGTTCACCAAGATCGCGAAAAACGTTACTACAGAGAACCTCTTCAATCTCAAGCTCTCATCCATGTCATAATTAAGTAAGTCAGATGACTTAAAGATTCCTCCAGAAACGAAAGACAGAAGACTCCGCTGCTACAATCGACAAATTTTCTGGTTTAGGAGCCGAAGCCATTAAAATTCAGATAAAGAAATACTTTTACAAAAAGCTAGAGCCAATTATGCAAAACAAGAAGAATTCTCGGTAAATGTTAAACTGATGAAGGTAAAATCCTAAACTCCAAACCGTATTACTGCAAAAGCGACATGATGAAAGCTCTTCTTGGGTTCAACACATTTTTGTGTGCACATGTTTTTAAGTCATTTCTAAAAGTGATTGAGAACCCCTTAGACAAAACGCGCGCTCTGAAAAGGTTAGGCTTTTCTAACCGAAGAGAGATCAAACCGTCGCATCGAAAGCTCTTAAAGTTTCTTATTTTCTGTTCTTTCTCAAAAAAAGGTTTATAAGAGAGATTGTGTTGCTGAGATTCTTCAGGTGGAAACAT
>SOJA01000041.1 GCA_004376975.1 Candidatus Bathyarchaeota archaeon | reverse complement strand
TAAAACGTGATTAACGCTTACAAAAACCCGTCTAAAGAACTGATAGCGAAGCCTAGGCGCACATTGAAAACACCGTTGCGGATCCACAGCCCTGCAAGAAGGGAAAACAATGCGAAACCTAATTTCTTAGAACCACAATAATTAAGCAAATGGTGAACTGAATGTTCGAATTTGCTAATCTCAGATTTAGACCCGTAGAAAAGGATGATCTGAAACTGCTCCACGTTTGGGAGAACGATTTCGAGTTAATGATGTACAGCAGAAGCAAGCCCCTTAACATTGCAAGCATGGCTCAACTGGAAAAGCAATATGAGGAAAGAATGAAAGAGAAGAATCTTTACCTAATAGTGGAAAACATGGAATCCAACGAGCCCATAGGTTTCGCTACGATTCGCAGAGAGGAATGGGGAAACGTAAAAGCCACAGACATAGGCACATACATCGGGAAAAAGGAACTATGGGAAAAAGGCTTCGGAAAGAAAATTACGGTAGCTCTACTTGAAATGTCCTTTGTCTATCTGAACATGGAACGCTGTGAAGCATGGAGCGTAGAATATAACGTACGAGCCCATAAAGCGCTTGAGTTCTGCGGGTTCAGGAAAGGCGGAGTTATACAGGACACAGTATATGTGGCAGGCTAGAAATGGAGCTCCTTCTGCTTCGACTTACTACGCGGCGAATACATGAAAATCAGAATGGAACTGCTGGGAAAGATACTTGGAGAATAAGTAGACACGTATCTGGCGAGAACTCAACCAAAAGATTCAAGACATACATCACTGCGTGAGCCGAATTAGCTCTCATTAGACTTGAGGTTGCCAGCTTGAAAGTATTGTTCGTGTGTTCAGGAAATGCATATCGAAGCCCAGTGGCAGAAGCATTATTAAAAAAACTCAGACCAGACACAAAAGTAGAGTCCGCAGGAACAGACCCAGCGATCCCAGTCTCAGAAGAAGCAAAGAAGTATTTGGCAAGAGAAAACGCGAACCAATATCTAAAGAAAACACCGGAAGGCTTAGTCGGCAAACAACTTGACAAGTACGATCTTATCGTAGCTATGAAACAAAGACACAAAGAAGCTATCCTAAACAAATGTCCACAGTGTTCAGACAAAATAATTGTGTGGAATATTACTGATCCATACTTCCTACCGCACGGACATACTGAAGAAATATTCAAACAAATCAAAGATAAAGTTTCGGAATTAGCTCACTCCCTTTAGAAGCAATCAACCGCAGCCCCAAATCCTTATTGCCACTAAGTATTTTCAATTCGCAAAGGTTATCGATGGCTAAAGAAAACGAGTTATGATGACTCAGCGAAAGACGAAACTGATCAATTTTCTTTTCATTGTAATAGTGTTCTTGATTCTCGTTCAACTTGCACAAGCGACAACCATAAGTTTCACTGTACCTGAGGGGGAAGAGCGAACTAGATCCATCAGTTTAGTGGTTGAAGATCATGATCTGATAGAGTTTACTGTTTTAGGGCAGCCCGAAAGCACATTGGATTTTTGCATTATCGATCCTCAGGGAAACGTGAAGGTTGAGTACATAAAGGCGGGTACGACTAGTCACCGGTTTTTCTGTGATGAAGCTGGAGAATACGTCTTGCGTTTTTCCAATGTAAATATGACTGGAGATAAGTTTGTAACATTGAATTATGAAATTCAACATTACATTTTTGGGATTCCGCAGATGCTTTTTATGACAATAATTATTGTGTTGGTTTGTATGGGTGCCTTGGCAACATTTATACTGATGGGAAAACCTAGTTAACAATCAAAAGCCAAGAATTTCCCTCATAACCGCAAAAAATCATAGACAACATAATCGGGAACATTAAAGCTTGAATTCCAGAAACGAAAGAAAGAAGATGGAAGTTTATCATACAGAGCTACATGCTTTTTTCAGCATATGCTTCGAAGGCATTATTGTTGATTTACTGTTTTAGAGAATAAACGAAGGCAGAAAAGTTCGGGAAATCATTGAAAGGGCAAATCAATTAATTTCTCAACTCAAACAAAGGACAAACTCATCTTAAAAATCGAAATTTTAAATGCTTATTTGAATTATGTATACTAAGACATGTAAATCATTTATACTCATTCAATAATACAGTTTGGCATGAAAAATCATGCTCGTAACAAACAATGATTTGATGTCACCAGCCATGGAGAAGGCTTACGCTGTAGGAGCGTTCAACATCAGCAATCTGGAAAGCATGTTAGCTGTGATTGAAGCTGCTGTTGAAGAGAGATCACCGGCGATAGTTGCTGTTACGCCGAGTTCTATTCGGTATGCAGGTTTGCCTTACATTGGAAAAATGGTTAAGGCAGCGGCGAAATCTTCTTCGGTACCTATTTCTCTGCATCTTGACCACGGCAAAGATGTGGAAACAGCTTCAAAATGCATAGAGGCTGGTTTCACATCTGTCATGATCGACGGCTCTCATCTGAAGTTTGAAGAAAACGTTGCGTTAACCAAGCGGATAATTGATTTGGCACATCCGAAAGGTGTTTCAGTTGAAGCAGAACTGGGAAGACTGGCAGGTGTGGAAGAATCAACAGTTGAAGAAAAAGAAGCCATTTTGACCGACCCTGACTCGGCTGAAAAGTTTGTGAACCGCACCGGAGTTGACGCCCTTGCGGTTGCAATAGGCACTTCACATGGAGCATACAAATTCAAAGGTGAGCCTAAACTTGATTTTGAAAGGTTAAGGCTTATCCGTGAAAAAGTTAGCACCTTACTTGTTTTACATGGTGCTTCAAGTGTTCCATCAGAGATTGTAGAAAAAGCCGTGAAATACGGGGCTAAACTAAGCGGAGCAAAAGGCATTCCAGAAAAGCATATTCAAAAGGCTATCTCGCTGGGAATAACAAAAATAAACATTGACACGGATTTGCGACTTGCTTTTACTGCTGCTACACGCGAATTTTTTGCCGAGTCACCCAATGTGTTTGACCCAAGGAAAATTTTAGGTTCAGCCAAAGGGGCCATGAAACAAGTTGTCAAAAACAAGATGCGGTTGTTTGGAAGTTCTGGAAAAGCGTTCTGAGAGCGAAAATTAAAATGAAAGTGGGAATATTAAGCGGAGGCGGAGACGCTCCCGGAATCAACGCTGTTATCAGGGCAGTTGTTAGAAAAGGGATTCAGTATTACGGCATTGAAATTGTAGGTATAAAGGATGGATGGCGTGGTCTTCTTGAAGCTGAATTTCAGCCATTAAACTTGAGGACTGCGTCTGGAATTCTTCCCCGCGGAGGCTCGATTTTAGGTACTTCAAGGACAAATCCATTTAAGTATGAGAAAGGAGCAGAAAAAATACTGAGGAACGCTAAAAACGCGGGTATAGAGGCTGTTGTTGTTATAGGTGGAGAAGACACTTTAGGCGTTGCCCACAAAATGAGTGAACTTGGACTTCGATGTGTCGGCGTGCCTAAAACAATTGACAATGACTTGGCTGGTACAGACTACACCTTTGGTTTCCACACAGCAGTGGCCATCGCTACTGAAGCCCTTGACAAACTTCACACAACAGCAGAAGCTCATCATAGAGTCATCATACTCGAGGTTATGGGGAGATATACAGGCTGGATCGCCATAGAAGCTGGACTAGCAGGAGGAGCAGATGTCATACTGATTCCGGAAAAACCCTTCAACATCGATGAAGTGTGTGGGTATATTAAACGTAGACAAGAAAGGGGCAGAAACTTCAGCATAATTGTTGTTGCGGAAGGAGCAAGACCGGAAGGTGGAGAGGAAATAGTTTACAGTGAAAGCACAGATGAATTTGGACACGTATACTTCGGCGGTGTAGGCTACTACCTTGGAAAAGAAATTGAAAAACGTATGGACATTGAAACCCGTGTTGTTGTTCTCGGGCACCTTCAACGGGGTGGTTCTCCCACAGCTTACGACAGAGTATTAGCCACAAGATATGGCGTGGCGGCTATAGACCTCATTCATGAAGGAACGTTTGGATGCATGGTTGCCCTTAAAGGAAATAGAATAGTTCCTGTCCTGTTGAAAGATGTCGCTGGCAAACGAAAGACTGTCGACATGGAACTTTACGACATAGCAAGCGTATTTTTCGGCTGAAAAGGACAGGTGGAACAATCCAAAAGCAATACTTCCCTCGTTAATACGTCAGCTTCAAGCGATTTAGTGAGCTAACCGATGCTCGATCTCCAACAGCTTCACCTTTCAAATCCCACATGTGAAATCCAACAAATGAGTACACGTGAAAAATGCAGTAACTACAGAATAGAGAGCCAGAAAATTTATCATCCAAAACCCAGAAACTCGATCATTTGATTATATCCTGGCTTTTCACTAATCATTTTGTTCGCAACGAACTCGTTTTGCCTTGGCAACTATGGATTTGATAAAAGATGTTTTTGCCTCAGTGTATCCTTCACGATCTGAACCGTACTTGGTTGCTAATCGTTTCTTCAATTTGAAATATTCTCGAGCCACTTCAGGATTAGTTCTAAGATAATCTCGAAAGATTAGATGCCGCTCCCAGAAATCACTTGTCAGTTCAACCATGTGTAGATGGTAGTGCTGTTCCTTTGGAGGATAACCTTTGCGAAAATATCGTCTTTCGGGAGTTGAGACCTCGTGTTCAGGAACATATTCATAGCAAATGCTTTGGAGAGGCTTGATACATTTTTCAGCGTCCTCTAGATGAGGAAGGGCAACCATTATGTCAACAATTGGCTTTGCTCCCAAGTTAGGGACAGCGGTACTTCCTATGTGCTCAATTTCTACGATGATTTGTCCTATAACGTTTAGAATCTGATCTTTTTCTTTCTTGAATAGCACTGCCCATTGAGGGTTGTAATCAACAATTAGAACTCCTCTTTCATTCACTTTTCCCGCTATCTTGACTACCCCTGTTGCAATCATGATATAACGGCAATAGAAGCAAAAGATTTCCTAAGAGTGAGACTTATAAACCTGGTGAATATGGACCTATAGGTTGTAACATCTATAGAAACAATGCGCCCGAGCATGATGAGAAACGAGATACACTATTTTTTTCCGAAATTGGACGTTTCTAAGAAAGCATGCATTCAATCATTGTTCTACACGTCAAACATTCGTCAGGTACCGGCATATTCTTCGGGCGCTTCTTTAAGTATCCCAAAAAATGTTTGCACTGTACGTTTTCGAGTTCCACTGACGGTTTCTTGATAACGCTCTTTGATTTTGTAGTCTCTGTGTGTTCTTTGTTGATTCTTGTCATGCACCGTGGACATGCATAATATGTCTGTACTTTTCCACTACATAAAATCGTTGCCAAAATTGGCTTTTGAAATGTTCCTCCACATTTATCACATGCTAAATCGGTGGAGTTTCCTGTAGAAAAGTGATTATGCATTTTTGGTAACTCTGCACTTTGTTGCATACTTCACACCGTTTACCACTGTATGGTGAATCTTAATATTTAATAAACCTTCTTGAATACATGTTCAACACAAAGACACATTACACACAGTTGTATGCACACTATATTTCTCACTAGACGATATGGTAAATCTTGAAAACCCTCACAAAGAAAAAGCTCCAAAAACCACACAATATCTACTGAGAGGGTAGCAGACACCACGTTTATGTTGCTAGTATATTCGCCAGATCCAGTAGACTTAAGTCCAAAGCCTTCTTGGTTTTGCATGATTTCTCAAGTTCTATTGTGGCTACTCTCCCTTTTTGTAATCCAACTATTCTGTTTCCCTTGCCTTTCGACAGTAGTTCAACTGCTTTGCTAGCAAACAAGCTCGCTAAAAGCCGACTTCTAGCCGTAGGATTACCGCCTCTTTGAGCATAACCCAAAATGCTAAGTCTAACCTCTGCCCCAGTTTTTTCCTCGATTTCTCCTGCAATTTTGCGAGTGTCTCCGATTCCTTCCGCCACTACAATTATGCCAGACCTTTTTCCTTTAGCGCTGTTTCCCATTATAGTTCTGAACATACTTTCTTTGTTGTATTTGACTTCCGGAACCAGAATTATCTCAGCTCCCACCGTCAGTCCCACAGTAGATGCAAGAAAACCCCTTGTTCGCCCCATAACCTCCACGATAAATATTCTTTCATGGGAAATTGCTGTGTCTCGGATCTTGTCAATCTCAGTCACCGCTGTGTTCACAGCTGTGTCAAAACCTATCGTTTCATCTGTTCCAAACACATCATTATCAATTGTTGCTGGAACCCCAACTATCAACGTGTCGGTTTCCCTGCATAATTCCAAAGCTCCTTTAAAAGAACCGTTACCGCCAATAACTATGAGGCCGTCAACATTGTTTAACGCAAGAGTTTCAACAGTTTGCTCAAGTCCTTCTCTCTTTCTGAACTGCGGACACCTTGACGTACGAAGAACTGTACCGCCTAAGTGTATTATTCCACCAACAGAACGCGGACTCAAGGGCTTGAACGTATTCGTTAGCAAGCCTTCCCATCCCCTTTCAAAACCTAAAACTTGAAAGCTCTTTAAATAAGCAATGCGGACGACAGCTCGAATTGCAGCGTTCATGCCAGGAGCATCTCCACCGCTTGTAACAACTCCTATTCTCTTCAACACTAACCCCTCAACTCGCAATTCAGTTTCAGAACGTGTTATAGGAATATTAGAGGGATAAAGTTAAGCTCTTCTATTCCTGCTGGAGAACATGAGTTTTCAGTAAAGTTTTATAGTGTTGAGCTTCATAATTTTTGGCGGTGGGTCTTAGGCGGGGGGCTAGGGGTCCCTTGAACCGTAAACCCTCTATATGACGGGCTGAAAGCTGAGGCTGAGGCGTCTAAGGCCGTTGAGATCCACATCTCCGAAACATTGACTATCCGTCCTTTGGGGCTGGCGGTCGTTAAGCAGCTTCCGTAGGGAAGCCGTCTTTGATGTTAATCAGGCGAACTCGGCCAGGCCCGGGAGGGAGCAACCTAAGTCTGGACGTTCAGCGCTCAAGGGGGTGCGGGTACGAGCGTAGGGTTTGAGGGGTCCAGCGGATTCTGGATGTCAAACCTCAGCGACCCACCGCTTTTTCATGATGAATAAGTGCAGAGATGTGAGCTATATAACAAGGAACACGTGCAATTATTCTGAGAAACGGGAAAACGATTGAAGACTCGTTTTAGAGGTAATAGTGCACTTTTGGTGGTCTTTCCAAAACTGTTGAAAAACCTGAGCATACTCTGAAACGAGATGTCTGAACCACTCGGAAGGGATATTATTGATCCAAAACTTGTCATAGTTATCGAAGGTGAAAATTCCTGAGTTTGAGGGAAAACTTTGATAACATCCTTATTTAGTAGAGAAATGGAAGGCAAGATAACAAATAAAGGCGCATTGGGAAATGGTATGGTTTTTGGTTGATGAGGTAAGAAACCTGCATTTAGGTCGTGTTGCAGGAGGAGTTATTGAAAATAATCTCAAGAATTTCTTACCTTAAACGTTTTATTCTGACAACTCTTATCCTTCAAAGATGTTTAGGAAGTTGGTGTTGGAAAATGCTAAATGTTGTACTTGTCAAACTAGTGTTACTGGAAGTTTAGTCCATGTCCTTTAATGAAGTTCGTAAAGATTATTTGCTTGATCGTTGGGTTGTTATTGCAACTGAGCGTGGCCGTCGCCCAACTGATTTTGTGAGAAAAGAAAGAGAGAAAGCGAAAAAGGGAGTCTGCCCCCTCTGCCTAGGAAATGAGCACCTGACGCCGCCAGCAATTCTTGTCTATCTCAAATCGGGTGGAGGAATCAAAAAGAGCAGAGATAAAGACGGTTTTAGACATAAAAATTGGTTGATCCGATGCATTCCAAACCTTTATCCAGCTTTTGCTCCACCTACAGGAAAAGCTGGCAAAATGCAGATTATGAAAAGTGATGATTTAGCTGTAGCTATTGGGCATCACGAAGTTTTGGTTGAATCGCCAATTCATAATGAGCACCCAGCAAACGCAAGAACCTCGCAATTAATCCACGTTATTAACGCCTACATTGATAGATTACGTGAACTTTCCTCAAAGCCTTATGTGAAATATGTTTCAATATTTCGTAATCATGGGCTGAAAGCTGGGGCTTCGCTGTCCCATGCCCATAGTCAGGTAATTGCAACGCCCGTTATCCCTAGAATTGTGAAAGAAGAGCTTGAAGCCAGCAAAAAATTCTGGACTGAAAACAAGAAATGCATCTTCTGCGATATACTGGAAAAAGAGCTTGACGGACCGAGACTCATTCTAGAAAACGCAGATTACGTGGTTTTTGCTCCTTGGGCAAGTGTCAATCCATTGGAGTTCTGGATAATTCCAAAAAAGCATGAAGCCACACTGCTTGAACTGTCACAAACTGACGTGAAAACTCTTGCCAAAACTCTAAAAGCATGTCTTAATGGATTGAAGAAGCTGTTGCATGATCCACCCTACAATTATGGTTTCCACCTGGCCATAAACAAGAGTTCCCGCCGATTTTATCATTGGCATCTGGAGATTTATCCTAGACTTGCAATCTGGGCAGGGTTTGAGAAAAGCACAGGCATGTACATAAACACTGTGACTCCTGAAGCTGCAGCGGAGAGCCTCAGAGATATAATTTCATCCTGAGCCTTGTAAAACCTTTCTTTCATGTTTTGGTTTAACTTGCATTATTTCTTCTATGTAGGCTCTGAACGGTTCTGCAATGCTCCACGCTTGAGCAATGCATCCTCTAGGTGTGAAAGGTGGTTCACCATCAGCAATTTCGTTGAAGACCCCAAGTCCAGAACTGAAGTTTTGTTTGGAAAACAATGGCGTGAGGAAATTCTTCAAGGCATATTCACGTCTATATTCAGCGTAGCCCTTAGTTTTTAGAAATGCTGTTATGAAAGGACCTAGTAGCCAAGGCCAAACTGCGCCATTGTGGTAGGCTCTATCTCTGTTTCTTCGATCTCCATTGTAAACTCCGATGTATCTCGGATCATTTCTTGAGAGAGTTCTCAGCCCCTGAGGTGTTAAAAGCTCACGATGGACAACGTCAACTACTTTTTCGCCTTTGACATTATCAAGCATCGTGAAGTCTAAAGCAACTGCTATAATCTGATTAGGTCTCAACGAGTCATCCTTGCCGTGTTCACTTACAACATCGAACAAACAGTCCTTCTTCAGGTTCCAGAATTTCTCAAGAAACCCTTTTCTTGTTTTTTCACTTATTTGAGCGTATTCTCCTGCTTCATTTTTCTCTTGGAACTTATTTGCCAAGAGTTCCATGATTTTCAGCGTGTTATACCATAATGCTTGAACCTCAACTGCCTTTCCAGCTCTAGGGGTTATTGGTTGACCGTCTGTCGCAACGTCCATCCATGTAAGTTGGGACCCATGATAAAGTAGACCGTCGCTGCCCACATGTATGTCTGAAGTTGTTCCTTTCGTATGATTTTCAATTATTGCCTTTAGGGTTTCCCAAAGCTGTTCTCGAACAAATCTGAAATCACCTGTGTATTTAAGATATTGCAATATTGCATTTACATACCACAGGGTTGCATCAACAGCATTGTAGGCTGGGCGTTCTGCTTTATCTGGAAGAAAGTTGGGAATCAAACCTTGTTTGCAGCGGTTTTTGAAAGTTAGAAAAACTTGTCTTGCATCCTCAAACCTTCCAGTTACAAGCATTAATCCAGGCAGAGAAATGAACGTGTCTCTTCCCCATGTTTCAAACCAGTGGTAGCCAGCAATTACAGATTTTTGTCTATGGTTTATTCCTTTAACAACAAACATGTTTGTCGCTGAGATGACCCAGTTTAACCAATCTGTAGGTTGGATTTTCTTATGTTCTTCATAGAATTTTGTCAATAAACCGTTATGACGTCTTGTTTCTCGCTCAAATAATGCCTCTACGTCATACATAGTAACGGGCAGTTCAGCTAGAACTTTTTGCGTGTAATCCCTACTTCTATCTGCCACTGCAGTTATTGCGAATTTTTCATTTTCATCTGCTTTTACATCTACTTCGAAGTATCCATGTTGATAGCAATCATCTAGACAGCTTTCTCCACGGTTAGCCTCTTCACGGAGGTATATTTTTTCTATCCACTTACCTGTTGTGAAATATCGTCCTTTCGTTGTCGTCATCATCAGTGTAGATCGAGGAACGCCTAATTGGACGTTCACTCCTTTGTCCTCTTGCTTCGGTACAAATTCCCATGGAATCTTCCATCTGTCAGTTACTAGGTGAAAATGCCTCCAGTTTATTAGTGGAAAAACTTGAATTTTAACATTAAAACTGCTTCTATTCAGAATTTTGTAAATGGTTGTAACAGCATTCTTTTCGTGAGGCATGAAAATTGTTTTTTGAACTTCTACATCTTCTACTTGGTAGGTGTACCTTGGGAATGGTGAAATCGAAAATTCTTTTAGGAACATGTGTCCTTGGGGGAAGATGCCGTTTTGGAACTCGTTGGCACCAAGTGGGTAGATGTTATTTCCGATTTTTATTTCTTCATCCAATTTTACCAGGCATACTCTTCGGTCTCCTGGGGGATGGAAAGCTGCAATAAGCAATCCGTGGTATTTTCTAGTGTTCAGGCCTAAGACCGTGGAAGATGCGTAACCGCCTAGACCGTTGGTTATGATCCACTCTTTTCGGATTGCTTCTTCGAAGTTTGCAAGAGTTTCTTTGCTCAGAGTTATGGACGGCGATTTCATTACGGCATCAGCTTCGCAACATTTTTTCCCCGTGGCACTTCGAAAAAGTTCGCCACGCAGTTACATTTAGTCCTGAATAATAGAGCATGAGGCTTTTTCAGGTTATGTTCAGTTAAGGTTTCAGCATAACCCATGCCTTTTGCGAAGATTAAGTTAACAGAATTATAAACCTCTAAGAAATCTTCAGAAAATTCCTTTGTGACTAGTCCAATAGCGTCAGCTCCAGTTGTGATTATTTTATCTGCAATCTTGTTCATTCCTGAAGCTTCTGCATCCTCCAAAGTGGCGTCGTTAATTACGGGTCCACCCTTAACACCAACTATCACTGTTAGACCCATATTTTTCAGTTGTTCGACAAGTAATGTGTCAAAAACAATTTCTCCAGCATTATCCGTCAG
Source organism: Candidatus Bathyarchaeota archaeon (assembly GCA_004376975.1). The sequence continues at coordinate 8,092 of SOJA01000041.1, read as the reverse complement.
ATAAAGTGTGATGCTAGCTTTTTTAGCCAACTCGTAAATCTTGTTAGTATCATCTATTACAAGGTCTTTTCGGGCTTCTCTAAAAAGCCTTCTGAGACTGCCGAATGCGAACTTATGGCCTGGAATACCAAATTCCATTATATTACCAACTATGGCACATAAGCAAGCTTTCTTGAATCTGTCCTGCTGTGTGTATCCGTCTTCAACAATTTTTCTTGCGTATGGTAAAAGTTTCAAGGCTTTTTCGTTACTTATCCTTTTCATTCTTTTGTATGGATCATCATTACCTGTAATTCTCTTTATTAGACGATCTCTCTTCGTACCTAAATCAGCTGGTACTGCTGTTGGTTTGAACTCTCTATTTAGTAAGCGCAACAGTTCAACCATAGCCCTGAAACGTATAGCTGGATTTGATGTGGCTTCCACAAGTTCTTCTACAGCTCTGCTAACTATGCAAGCGGCACATTCAGCTTCAACCTTCAATGCTTAATTCTCCTAGATCCTTGTAGCTTCTGCAAATTCACGTATAACAATATATGGGTCTTTTGCTTTCACGATGCCGCTTGCTACTAGTACTCCTTGGGTGCCAAGTCTTAAAGCGGCTGAAACATCTTCTCCTCGGCTTATACCAGCGCCGCAGAGTATTATGACCTTCTGGTTGATTTGTCTAATAAGCCTGATCGCGTTTGATATAACCTCAGGCTTTGCTCTTGAAACTGGAATTCCTGTGCCTATAAGCTCTGGCGGCTCGATAGCTATAATGTCCGGTTTTAATGATGCTACCGCTGCGCACACTGCCGGGTTGTTTGCGCACACAACGGAAACCAAGCTTTTTTCCCGAGCTATTCCAATTAAGGCATTAATATCCGACAGCTTAAGCTGCCTTTCAGAGTGATTGATAAGCGTTCCCATCGCCCCATTTTCCTTAACAGCGTCCGCAAGCACATGTCCCGTGTGACTACCAGCCTGAATTGGGTCGATATGCTGGGCGAAAACTGAAATACTTACTGCTTTTGCAACGGCTCCTATGTCCATGAACTGCGGGGCTACGCCGACTGAAACATCGGTCTCAATATTCACTTTCTCAGCTTTTCTTGCAACTCCAACAGCTCCTCCGCCTGTTGCTTCCAAGTAAGTTTTAAAGTTGATAATTATCAGAGGGGGTTGAAGCTTTTCCACCAATGGATCTTTCACCAATTTAGCGTTAACGTTCATTGTTAATATCGTTTTGGAATAAAACCTTGAAATGCAAATGTTCAGCCTGTGTCTTACAGTACAAAAACAGCCGCAGCAATGACTGTGGTCCATAAAACGTTTTTATCTCCAGTTGCAGACTGTGTTGAATTAGTTGTCTTGATAATTAATCCGCTGGTTTTGAACAAATGTTTTCTCTCATCCCAAGTTATTTCCGGGTCAAACTTAAGCCCCATGACTGTGGCCAGCATTGTTGCAGCTAAATCTTCAGCATAATCTCCCGCTACCTCACCTGCTTCTCCAACAGAATGATGCTCAGAAAGATAGCCGTAATTACTCTTGCCCGCTGGAATTGCCACACCTATTGATGCTGCAATTAATCTGTGCGGCTCATTAGTTGAAGCTTTAGCAAGAACAACGAATGTTATTTCCCCAGGCTTCAACATTGTTAAACCCTTTTCTCTTGAAACAAGTTTGCAGCTTGGCGGTATTATGCTTGAAACAGTTACGATGTTGAAGTGGTGTATGCCAGCGTTTCTCAAGGCTAACTCTAGAGATTGCAGATACTCTTTATGTTTGCCCACACCTTTTGTTAGAAAGAAATATTTCGGGATCATTTCGCATTAAACTCACAGCATATGTTTATTAGACTTTTGTTTTTCGGTTAGCACCGTTTTTTGTGAGATTATTGGATAATCCAGAAGTTTGTTGTTGTTTTTTGGGAAAAAGAATAAGAGCTTCCCGCGTGATTTCTTTGTAGGTTTGACATGTGACGCCATACCGAAGTGTGTTCAAAGATGAAACTAAGCTTGACATAAATTATGTTCCTTACAAGCTTCCACATAGAGATAGAGAACTGCGTTTACTAAATGAGTTTTTCAGTTTCTTGTTGCGAACCCCGGAGAAGATGACTCAAAGAGTTATCATAACCGGAACCGTTGGCACAGGAAAAACAGCACTGTCTCAACGTTTCGGAGCACACATCACTCGTGAAGCAAACAAGCGTGGAACAAATCTTCGTTACATTCATGTTAATTGTCGCGAGTATCGCGGAAGCCTCTTCCTCATCCTGCACCATGTAGTATCCAGTTTTCATCCGAACTTTCCGAGGCGCGGCTATTCCGCTGAGGAGCTTTTAAGCATCCTTCTGCGGATTTTGGATGACGAGAAGACACATGTAGTCTTAACTTTAGATGAGTTTGAAAGTCTAGTCGAGAGGAAAGGTTCTGAGGCTGTATATAAGCTGACTCGTTTGCAGGAAATAAGGCTGAACAAACCTCAGAGAATTTCGTTAATATGCATTTTACGAAATCTAGAAGTCATTGAACAGCTAGATGCGAGTGCAAGAAGTACTCTGCAATCTAACGTGATTTATCTTGAGAGATATTCAAAACAGCAGCTTATGGACATCCTTAACGATCGTGTTTCACTTGCTTTTAAGCCTTTAACCGTGCCAGAAGACACTGTGAATCTAACTGCTGAGCTTGCCTTCTCCGAAAGTGGAAACGCCCGCTTCGGCATTGAACTGCTTTGGAGAGCGGGAAAATACGCAGATGCTGAAGATTTGGACACTGTTACGCCTGAGTGTGTCCGAAAAGCCGTTTCAAGCATATACAGTGTTATTCGTAAAAGCGATTTGGCTTCGTTGAAAGAACATGAAAAACTGTTTCTGCTCGGGATAGCTAGATTTTTTAGAGAAAGCGAGAAGGCCTATGTTTCTTTAACCGAAGCTGAACAAACTTACGCTGTCATCTGTGAACAATTCAACGTTCAACCGCATAGTCACACACAGCTATGGAAGTATTTACGTGTGCTTTCAGCTTTAAGTATAGTGAAAACTGAGGTCTCAACAATCGGTTCACGTGGAAGATCAACACTTGTTTATTTACCTCGAATTCCAGCTCTTGAGTTAGAGAAAGAATTAAGCGTTCTTCTGCAAAAGAGAGAGCTGTGAGGGTTATGGATATTGAGGATGTTTTCTCTTCCAGGCTTAGAATGAGGATTTTGAAGATTCTGATGCAAGTAGGTGAACTTAATATTTCCGAAATCGCCCGCAGGCTTGGCGTAAACTACAAAACCACGGACAAACATCTTGAGATTCTTGAAGATGAAGACATGATAAAGCATAAGGTTTTTGGCAGAATCCGTTTGTTCAGGCTGAACATATCTTCTCCTAGGACTAAGGCTATACAGAACCTCATAGAAGTTTGGGAACATGCGAATACGTAACAGATAACTATCTTATGGCAGCGGTGTAGATTTTGATCAAAAAAGAATTCAATCAAGTAATAGGCGAATTTGAAGAGATTTTGCAGAAAATTGCAAGCGACGTTGCCAGCGGATTAATCTTCGAAAAGCTTGCACCCTCAGAATTGCTGAACGCAACTGAGCACTATACCAAGGTTCTAATGGATCTAGCGATAAGAAGCGAAGAACTCATGAGGATTCTTAAGCCGGAAAAAACTTACACCGTAAGTGTTTCATGCAAGAACTTCACCCAAACCCTAACAACTTTCAACGATATCCTGCATCAAAAATCCCCAGACCCTCTTGCGAATTCTCATCTAGCCTTCGAACAACTAAGAAAAGCCTTGACAGATGGTTCAGATCTACTTTTCTTAATGCGGGACATAAGAGATAATCCCTCCCCACTCATGGACACACTGATCACTTTAAGGAGAGCTTCCGAAACAAGGGGGTCTATAATAAAAATACAAGCCGCTGAAGAAGTTAAACCTGTCATAAAATATGTTTTGAGCCGTATAGATGAGTTTAGAGCTGTGTTAATGGGTTTGGAGAAGAAGGTTGGCGAGATGAAGCAGATTATGCGGGAGCTTCAAGAAGAAAGCTTGGAAATACTTTCAGGCAAGACTTCCACAGAACCTGAAACAGAAAAAGGTCAAGGTGAAAAGCAACAGCTTTCCCTCTCAAACTTCAAAGCAGAGAGAAACAGAACAAACCCGTAGTTTTAATCAGATCAAGGTTCAAAGCTCAATTATTTCCGCTTTCCGCTTGTTCGCATTAAGCAAGACGATTGTTGATTTGCCAGTTAGATATCCGCATACTTCACCTGGGTTCACAATCAAAGTTCGGCTTTTTCTGTAGACTTCTGCCTTGTGCGTGTGCCCATGAACAACGATGTCGAAGCTTTCGCTGTTAATCAGAGCTTTTAGAAGTTCTTCCTCACTTCCATGCAACAACGCTATTCTTAAGCCGTCAACAAATATTTCAGCAAAGTTGCCGCGTATCTCCAAGTCTTTGTATTCATTAAATCTCTTTTTCAAGAGTTCACGGTCACCGTCGTTATTGCCGAAGACACCTATCAACTTCGCATTCAATTCTTCAAATTTTGGGATTACGAAAGGTGCCACGTAGTCTCCAGCGTGGAGCACAAGCTCAACATTCTCCTTATTCAGTCTTTTGACAGCTTTTTCCACAAGTGGTAGATTGTCATGCGTATCTGCAATTAAGCCTACTAGCAAGTTTCATCCCCTTTTCTGTAAATGTCTCGTTCTACAGAAAAAGTTTTTCTACGTTGATTGCGGGAACTAGATAGAAGATTCTTCTAGAATATTTCAATTCTTGTAATAGTCACGCAAGCGAAACACCGCTTAAAAGACTTCAAGCGATTTACACTATAGAAAACAGTTCTAAAAGAGGAATATAGAAAAATGAATTCTTGGGGTCCAAACCATTGTCGGAAAAGAAGAGACAGATTGTACATAATAGCGGAGATTATAGGGATAGCAAGGGATGGAGCTTTGAAGACACAAATTATGTATAGAGGAAACCTAAGTTTCACACAGCTTAATGATTACCTGGGATTTATGTTGGAAACCGAATTGCTGGAAAAAATCAGGAAAAACGGTAAGGACAATTACAGGGCAACAGATAAAGGTCTAGATTTTCTGCAACGTTACCATCAAATAGCTGAACTGCTGAAAAATGAAAACGACAACTTCAAAAACAACGTTAAAATTCCACCAGCACATCTGCTAAAAAGAGGCTAAACCCAGAACAAACTAACGAACGTTTCTCCAAATTCTGGAAAACAAAGACATAAGACTACATCATCAATCTGACTCTGATACTTCTTTCAAATAGCACTTTACCTTTTCTTTCAACATTGGAAATTCTTTTAGCATTGCTTTCATGACTTGCCAGCGAATTTCATCGCTTTTTAGATCGGTATCCACGTTTGAAACGCCCATATATTATGTAGCAATATACCATATAAGCTTTTATTTCCAAAACGGAATATTATCGCGCTCTCGGTCTCTAAGCAGAGTGCAGTAACCTGACGAGTCTTCCACAACAGTAACTCCTCAAGGATTATTAAAGACTTTTTTTAGATTGCACATTTATGAATTCTTGAGAGCAACCGCATATTTGCCATTTATGCAGAATCTAGGCTTCTCTGTCTGGAATATTGTCTCTATGGAAATACATGCTTTATTCTGAAATGACCTCCTCACTATTGGAGAAAGGGGAGGGCTTACCAGATTCAATAGTTGCAGGAAAGATGCGTCTATGAAGTCTAGGTCGCAGAAATATTCTAAAATCGCTTACTTGACGTTTTGCATACCCTTCATGCTAGCTTATGTTTCTTGGATGTATTTTCCCGTATTTGCCCAATGGTTCACAGATAATGTGTTCAATTACGAAACTTTGCCTCCCCAATATGCGAGTTGGCTGTGGTACTCGACTGTTCACTTCTTCTACACTTGGTATACTTTTCTAGCAATTGGCGTTGCCGGGATCTGGGCTATTGCCGCTACCTTGGCTAAGAGAAAGCAAAAAGAGCATAGAAAGCAGCATTATCCTATGGTTTCTTTTGTCGTTCCAGCATATAACGAGGAAAAAAACGTTTCCCGTTGCATAAAGAGCATCTTTAGATGTGCAGACAAATATGATGGGCTATGTGAAATCATTATTATTGATGACGGTAGCCGCGATTTTACTTACGAGATTGCTTGGGCAACACTAGAGCTTGAGCGAAGAATAAACCCGAAGGTTCGCGGTAAAGTTGTTAGGCATTCCACGAACCTAGGTAAAATTGAAGCTGTTAAGACCGGCGTAAACAGGGCATTAGGCAGTGTCATAGCGGTTGTTGATGCCGATTCAAAGTGGATGCCTGATACGCTTTTGAGGCTTGTTGACTACATGCTTCTGAATGGAAAGAAGGCTGTTACTGGTTATGTTCATCCTTCAGATGGGAATGCCGAGCTTAATCCATATGTAGTTTTGCAGCAGCTGGAGTATAGTCAGGGATTAGGTATATCTCGTTGTGCTCAGGCATTGGGAAATAATGTTTTGGTTGTTTCTGGAGCTATTGGATTGTATGATGCTGAGGTTCTACGTGAAATCTTGAACGAGAAGGGTATCCGTTCGGTTACTGAGGATTTGGAGATTACTTTAGAGATGCATAAAAGAGATGCAGGTGTGGGATACGTTAATGTTGCTAGTAGCTTAACAATTGCTCCCCTTTCTTTTGATGTTCTCTGGAGCCAACGCTTAAGATGGTTTATTGGTTGGCTTCATAACACGTTGAATATTCATAAGGATTTGCTTCTGAAAAGATCTTGGTTGACCTTTCTTCTATGGTACTGCTACATTTTCGAGTATTTTGGAGCTTTCATTGATTTGACTGCTTTATGTGTTTTCCCGTTTATTTTCTGGTTTGCACCAGACCGCATCTTCTTTATTCTTTACCTGCTAGTTTTCGTGCCCTATGGCTTTCTAATAGGCGTTGTGAATCAGTCTATAGCTTTGAAATACGCTTACAATAAGCATAATTACAGGTCTTTGCTTTTTTACACGCCCTTTTACCCAATTTTAAGATTTATTAACATACTGGCGCGCCTAACCAGTTCGGTCAAGTATTTTTTTGGCGACCATGGAAACTGGAATAGCAAACTGAAAAGTCAAAGCTAAGTATAGACGTTTTTAATTGTATGCTGCAAAACCGTTTTTATGTTAGGTTCAAAGTATAGATTTGAGGTGTAAAGATGCAGGTTAAGGCAGTTCTCTTTGATTTGTTCAATACTTTGGTTTTGCTTGAGAGTGACGAGGTTTTCTATCCACCCTCCCTTGGGAGGTTGCACGCATTTTTAGTTAGAAAGGACGTTGACATTCCTTTTGAAGATTTTAGGCGTGTCTACTTTGAGGTCAGAAGTGAACTTTACGCTGAAACTGAGAAGAGCTTGGAAGAACCACATTTCAATGTTCGTGTCTCCCGGGTTCTACGGAGGTTTGGATATGATTTTGATGCTTCAAGCGCCATTGTTGCAGGAGCTACCAGGGCTTTTGCTGAGGAGTTTGAGCGCTACGTGCATTTGGACAATGACGCTTTAGATGTTTTAGGCAAACTGCGAGAAAAATACAGGTTAGGACTTGTTTCAAATTTTCCTATTCCGGAGTGCGCCCTAGAGCTACTGCACAAATTCGGTTTGAAAAAGTTTTTTGATGTTACATTAGTTTCTGGAGCCATCAATAAGCGGAAACCTAGTTCTGAGATTTTTGAGAGAGCATTAAAAGTTCTAGGTGTGAATGCTTCAGAAGCCGTTTTTGTCGGTGACATGCTTGATCTGGATGTCAAAGGCTCCAAAAACGTTGGGATGAAAGCTGTGCTCATTAAAAGGAGATCATCAGGAAAAATCTTGAATGTAACGCCAGATATAGTTGTTAAGAGTTTAAGGGAACTATTACATGTGCTTAACTGTTGATGGAACAATAACGTGTATTACAGCTTAGAATGGAGATGTCTCCCGAAGTAGGACTCTGCTAGGTCTGACTTCCACTATTAACGTTCTCAAAACACCTTATAAGATCCTGCGGAAGAAAGTTCTAGTAATGTGTTGGAATGGAATTCCTTTTCCGACTATAAACTTCTAATCGA
>SOJA01000128.1 GCA_004376975.1 Candidatus Bathyarchaeota archaeon | reverse complement strand
GCAGAAGTCGCCAACGTTATCGTTCTCCGGAAAACGTAGTAGAAGAAATCGATCAGATATATAATGTGATACACAAAATGAAGCCTATGACTATCCTCATAGGAGACCCCAATTTTATGGGTGATGCCAAGAGAGTTGACCGTTTTTGTGATTTACTAAGCGAATCAAATTTTGACATAGTGTTTCATACCATGGTTCGGGCAGATTCAATTGCCAAGCGCCCTGAAGTCGTTAGAAAAATGTGTGACAATAACATTATTCATTTTTGCATGGGAATCGAAAGCCCGAATTTAAAAGATCTAACTATAACGCACAAAGGAATAGATCCTAAAATACAAAAAAAGGCCATACAGGTAATTCGAGATTCCGGTGGTATCGCTGCAGGCACTTTCGTAATAGGTTTGCCAGATCAGAGCGAAGAAGAGATAAAGCAATTTCCAACATACGCTAGCAAAATAGGTCTGATGAGCGCGGCATTCGGTATCGCAACACCATTTCCCGGGACTGAGTTCTATGAGTCTTTGGAAAGAGAGGGTTCAATCTTTGAACGCGATTGGACCAAATACGATGAAAATAACTCTGTATTTAAAATACCGAAAATAAGCAAACAACGAATTGAGGAACTGAGAACTTACTGTATAGGAAAGTTTTGGACCCCAGACACTTTCTTTGACATGCTTGCAGTCACTCAAAAAAGAGACGCTAGAAAAACGTCGCTGTCTAAGTTCATAATGGACAGAATCGTTCAGTTGGTATTCTTGGCTAAAGCAGGTTTTACTCAACAAGTATCTTCCAAAAATATGGCTACTCATTTTAAGGTCTTCATAGAATCAATGGCAGATCCCCGCGTTGAAGAATGCACAAGGAAAATAAGAATGCATCAAGTCGTAGATATGACAAGATTCCTTGCCATATTAGGTCCACAAACAATCCAATTAACTATAAGATACAAAAACAGACCGCTTACCAGTTACATCATGAAAACCACAAGAAACACCGTAGAATATATAAGAATCATACCTGAAAAACAAGACAAAGCAACAATAAATCTTGACCTCAATTTCGATTTCAATCAATTGAGGGGTAACAGCAATTATTCCTTCAAACTGATAAAAGATTCTGTTCAGAATTATATGTATCACATCTTTAAACCATCAACTGTCGATGATTGGCGCGAGAAGTTGAATATGATTAAGTTCACCCTCGCTATCTGCGTAGAAATCATTTCAACTATCAGGCCTAAAATCTTTCAAAGACTGCCGTTTTAAGGTAGTTCCATCTGCCAATCTCTATTGCTCACACAGTCAGTTTCTCAATGATGCCTATGACGTGAGCGTAAAGCTGAGAGGATGTTTAAACAACATGCGCGCGTGTCTCCCCCCAACCTTAAGACCTAGACTCCAAAGACATATAGTTGAGGATGAGAAAGGGCGAACAAAGAAATACCGGTTTGCGCGGATAATCAAGATAATTTTTGAAGAATAACTATGTCTAGGGTTCAGAGCATTGGAATCCGCTCGGCGTGGTTGGCGGGCCCGTGGGTACTCGATACAATTTTGTAGCGAGTCCCTTGCTTATTGAGCGAACGCATGTGCAATTCACATGCGCACACGCATAAAGATTAGGTTTCTCATGCAGGAAGTATTGCTGAATCTATTTTTCACTAGGATTATACAACTCGTTTTTATTGGGGGGTTTTTTTAGGGATAACTATTCTCTGTATTATGGGTCATCTCACAGTTGTTGACAAAAATGGTCCATACCCATTTTATCGATTTCTTATCAACTTTCGCACTAAATTTAGCCCGAATGACATCTCCCTTTTTCATTACAATTGGTTGTTGAGCAGGAAAGAATGTCTGGTACCAATGGGTGCGGGGATTTTTGGGAGAAGTGTCCAAGACAATATGATCTGCTAGATGTTCTATGAACCAACCTAAGAATCCATGGAATACCCCGTCCCGGAATAGATCAAATTGCA
>SOJA01000172.1 GCA_004376975.1 Candidatus Bathyarchaeota archaeon | reverse complement strand
GCGAATTCAACCCGAAGCTTACTATTATAGAAAGCACGGTTCTCCCCTTCACTACAGACAAAATCTACAAGAAAATGAGAAGCCCAATCTGTCACAGTCCCGTTCGAGGAAGAAAGGCAGACGGGTTTAGATGGGCATATCGCACATACACGAAGTTCATTGGGCCAGTGAAGCCGGAATTTGGAAAGACTGCTGAGGGGTATTATAGATCTTTGGGCTTCAAAACTTACATTTGTTCCTCCCCATTGGAAACGGAATTCATGAAAATTTTAAACACAACTTACTACGGGCTTATGATAACGTGGTTCCAAGAAATCCACCGAATCTGCAAAGAATTTAACATAAATGAGAAGGAGGTAACTGAGTTTTTTAGAACAAACGAAAGAGATTCCAAAGGAAGACATCCTCGACCAGTATTCTTTCCAAGTGTCATAAAGGGGCACTGTGTAATCCCGAATGCTAAGTTGTTAGCTAAGTTGTATCCTTCTCCCTTTGTTAAGATCCTTCTGGAATCAAACGAAAAACGGAAAAAAGAAGCAGAATCAGAAAGAAATTGTTGAATGCTTGCAGCATGCATGCTAGGAGTGCTGAAAAATGACTAAGAGTTTAGATGTTGGTTGCGGAGCTAAACGCAGAGCGTCAGTAAGGTTAGATGTTGTAAGAACCAAAGAAACGAATATTTTAGGCTTCACTCATTGTTTGCCTTTTAGGGATAAAGTTTTCACTGTTGTTTTTTGTTTTCACGTTTTGGAACACGTTAATTTCCCTAAAAAGGCTTTAAAGGAATTATGCAGAGTTGGGGAATTGATAAAGATTAAGCTTCCCTTTCTGTTTTACCATCATAAAAGAAAGTTTGATTTTCGATGTTTAAATTTAAAGTGGCGTTTTGGTTTGGATCGGGAAAGGAAAAGGCTCGGTATTCCTTTTAGAATTGAAGTTTCCACTATAATAAGGAGAGTTGAAAATGAGAATTTGCCCTAGTTGCAGAGCCGAAAATTATGATCATAGCGGCTGCTACTGGTTCTGTCACCAGCGATTAGAGGAGACTAAATGAAAACCTTAGACGTAATCCGCGATTATCTTCACGTCCTATTCTTAGCGGTGCTTTTCATAGTGTTATTTCTGTTGTTCGGCGATCCACAAGAGGAAGAAAATGATTGAAAAAGTAATAGTTATCAACGATTGCGCTTTTGTTATGGAACAGTTAATCCCGTTTCTCTCAAAAGACTTCGACATAGACTTTGTCAAACGTAGTAGAGGAAAATGGTCTAAAACTTTCGGCATTTTATGGAAAATATACAAATCTAAAGAAGGAATGTTTCACGTAAACTATGGATTACAAGATGCTTTCTTAACAAGAAAGATAAAACACTTAGACGTTTTACACCTTCACGGTTCCGATGTAAGATGGACTCTGCACTCTAAGAAATGGGGTTGGATTGTAAGACATAACATACAAAAAGCAAAAAAAGTATTATATTCCACTCCTGACTTGGAAACGTTATTAGACGATATACGGTCTGATGCAACATATTTACCTGTGCCAGTAGATACTGAGATATTTAGCTTAAAACAAAACTATTCAGAAAAACCGAAAGCAATAACTTTTGTCTTACCTTACGAGCAACTTCCAAAGGGTTTATGCGAGACCTTTATAAAAGTAGGAATACCACTAACGATTCTTCAACGCAACATTCCTTTTGGATTAATGCCGACACTTTTGCGTGAGTACGACATTTTTGTAGACAGGTTTACTATTCCTAGTTTCAGTAAGACTTGTCTTGAAGCAATGAGTTGTGGATTAGCAACTGTAGATTTTAGACACGAAGCAAACATAGAAACAATAGTCTCCACTCTAAATAGTTGTGTTTGTAGAAATGCCGGAAGGAAAAATCGCCAATATGTAATGGATAACCATCAAATTAAAGACGTAGCAGAACAGCTTAAAAGGATTTGGAAGTCTGTTATTGAAAGTTGACTTAGTTATGTGG
>SOJA01000201.1 GCA_004376975.1 Candidatus Bathyarchaeota archaeon | reverse complement strand
AGGTGCAAGTGTTAGCAGGTGTGAAGTCAAGGATATGATATCAATGGAAAACCTACAGAATCAGCGGGTAAATCTCCTTTGTCACATATTCCAAATACTTTTCTTTGTCTGTCACGTTAAATATCGTTGCTGAAGCATCTCTTGTCAACCCAACCACGTAGCCATATTCTTTGGATCTTGTAACAACATACCACAAGTCACCATGCTTGCTATAGTCCTCGAAAAGTGAAGTGTTTATCAAATCTGGTCCATAAAGCGAAAGCTTGTTCACGTTTGGAATATCAACATTGTCAAAAAACGTGATTTTCGTATCTTCTCGATTCTTCAAGTGGAATTCACTTAAGGTTTCAGGTGAGATTCTAGCTTCAACTATACCTCCTACTTTCTCAAATGCAATTTCACTCAGCTTATTTGCCATAAAATTGGCTGAGCGTTTCTTTTCGACGATAGTTAAAAGCGTGGCGTCTTCCTGTTCGGCAAAACTAAAGAGGGCTTCAACTGTTCTCGGCATCGGCATGACTTTTCCTCTATGAAAAACATTGATCACGTGATCATGGGAGTAAACTCCTCTAAGCATGTTTTTCTTCTGCAGAAGCCCAACAACTTCTGCCACAAGCGTAAACCTGTAATCTCCTTCCTCATAAGGCTCTTCCGTGCGATATCCATCAAGCTTGGAAGCTGTTTCAGCTAGTGAAAGTGGTTCGACAAGCCTAAAGATTTTTCCAGCAACAACCATAAGCTCAGCACCCAGCCTTTCAGTATGCAGTATTCACTTAAGAAATTTGAGATTCCTATTCTTCTCCGCGGTTTTCCTATCCATCTCTTCCCTGTCTATACTCACTTCAACCATAGAAGATCATATTCTCCTAATGCAAACTCGTCTTTTTTCATGAGCCCTAACCCTTTCAACCCCATCAGCTCGGCCATATAACTCTCCAATGTTGCAAATTCCACCGTCAACTTTTTTTCATCTCTCCAAGCAACTATACAGTTTTCGTGCAACTTCTACCCTTGAACTGAAATGTAAGACAAGACTTCTTCAACACATATTTAGCCTAATTGTTTTAATAAGGAGTCCTTAACTCTATTACTACGCTACGAGAGGCAGCTACTTCCATGCTGATTCAAGAGGTAATCCTAGAAAATTTCATGAGCTACGAATATGCTAGGGTACCCTTTGAATCAGGCGTAAACTTGGTCTGCGGACCCAACGGTTCAGGAAAATCCTCACTTTTGTTAGCTATCTCCGTGGCTCTAGGCCAGTCTTATACCGAGCGTTCTAAGAAATTAAGCGATCTTATACGTTGGGGAAGAGATCAAGCCCGCGTGACGCTGATTTTAAATAACACCAAAAGAGGTAAACGTAGACCCATTCCCAAAATCCGGAAAGACCAGATTTTTCTTACACGTGTTATGAGAAAGGATGGTAAATACTGGTTTGAGCTTGAGAATAGGGCAGCTACAAAAGCTGAAGTTGAAAGACTTCTAGCTAGGTTAGGCGTCGATCCAGATAATATGCTTATCATTATGCATCAGAACATGGTTGAGCAATTCACAGTACTTCACCCACAAGAAAAGTTACGCATGGTTGAATCTGCCGTTGGACTTGAATCTTACCGCACAAATGTGCTCAAAGCCCAGAAAAAGCTGACACGCGTATCCAGCCAAGAGAGTTCAATAAGCAAGCTTCTGCAATCAGCTGAACAGACCCTTAACTACTGGAGAGAACAATACGATAGATATCAAGAGAAAAAGCAGCTTCTAACTAAGAGAAGATTTTTGGAAAGGAAATCCGACTGGGCAGAAGTGGCAAGAAGAGAAAACATGGTAAGAAAACTAGAGTCAAACACTAAAAAAGAACAGGCTGTTCTAAACCAAGTTATAAACGAAACCAATGAGACAACAGGCAACATTCAAATTCAGCAAAACCAGCTTGAAAAGCTGAAGGATGAATGGAAAAGTCTTTTTGATAGTCGTTTGAGCCTTGAACGTGAAAAAGCCAAAGGCGATTCAATAATCTCACTATGCGGGCAGTTGCTAAGAGAAACGATCATACTCGAGAATGCTATTCAAAGCCGAAATCCATCGCCTCAGCTTAGAGGAAGCATTGAAGAAACTGTTTTGCATCGTTTTAAACTTTTAAGAAGTGAAAACTTGAAAGATCTAATACAAAACTCCAATACGCAGCTTTCAGAACTGAACCCAGAAATAGATGAAAATAAGAAAACGATGGAGAGCCTAGAAGAAGATGTTGAAAAGGTTAACAGTCACGTTTTGGACAACAGAATTAGGTTGGCACTGCTTCAGTATCGTGAAGAGAACATAAGCGCTGAACTTGAAAGATTGAAAAGAGAACTGAGAGACGCAAAAGCCTGCTTGGATGAAGCACTTAGTAAAGCAGAGTACACGGGATCCAGAATTGCCGTGGTGAAGAGTATTGGTGAGATTCTTGATGAGATTAGAGTTACAGACGGGCATTTGGCAGCTCTTTCAGATGTTTCCGAAGATATAGAACGTATGTATGAATCCTATTCAAAGCTATACTTAGAGTTGAAGAAGAAGGCAAGACTTGTTGCTGAAAATCGTGAGAAAGCACTAGAAGAAATTAACGCGAGGATTAAGGCTTGGCGAACAGTAATCCAGAGCCTGTTAGACCGCGTCAACCTGCAATATCAAAGAATTCTCATACAAGCCCAAGCTCTTGGTGAAGTAAGACTTGTCAATGGACAAGATATAGAGGCTGCTGGACTGGGGATTCTCGTAGGCTTCAAAGGCAGCAAACCAGTTCCACTCGATGCTTACACACAAAGCGGTGGAGAAAGAACAACAGCAACCATAAGCTTTCTACTGGCTTTACAGCAACATGTCCGCTCACCCTTTCGTGCCGTTGATGAATATGACGTCCACATGGATCCGAAAAACCGTGAAATAATAGCGAAGACGCTAATTTCAACAGTTAAAGATGAAAACGTCCAATACCTCGTTCTCACACCCAGCCAAATAACGTTCGCAAAAGAAGAAGTAAACATAATCACAGTGCAAAATATCAAAGGAAAGTCAATAATTAGAGAGGTTATCTAATGCAGTCGAAAAGAACACAAAGAAAACTTGGAAGAGAAAAACTTCAAAGGATAATTGAAATGTGCAGATCTGTGGAGGAACGTTCCCTCGATCCATTCCTACTAGACGTCAATGAAGTTATAAGCGTAATCAAAGAATATTTCCCAGAATGGGAACTACCAGAAGACTTATGCTTAGATGCTGAAACCATCCACCACTTAGCCTCCGTTATAAAGCTTCAAAGCGAATGGGTAAGACATCGTTCAACATCACTTTATACAGACCCTTTTCTATTGGAAGAAAAACTCAGGAGAATAAGTAAAGAGAACCTTGTTGAGCTTTTCCTGAAGGCTTGGCATCCAACAGTTGAACTTCAACAAATTTCTCTTCACAGCCTAACAGAGGCAATCAAATATTGGAAACGCTTATTACCGTTAAATGAAAGGTGGAAAGAATTTTCCCCTGAGAAAATCGAAGTTGGTCTTGCAACTAGAGAAGAGCTGATAAAACAGAGAATCTTAGGGGACAAACCATTCTCAGAAGAACTTGAAGACTTATGGGGGAAATTGAAGAGAACGGTTGAAACGAAGGGTGAAGGCGGTAAAATCAGATACTGGGATTTCATTGGCGCAGAAACCTACGAGGAAACTGTGCACAAAGCCTTCATGACAAGCTTCTTGATCACTTATGGTTATGCAACATTGGAAATCTATCCATTGGACGAAGAAATGTTCATCAAGCCATACAAAAAGCAATTAACCAAAATTGGAGAAAAGCAGTTGGTTTCAATACCCATAGCTGTCACGATGGAAGACTGGATGAGATGGAAGAGAGGCGAGTTGCAGTGAGTAGAAGGAAGGCCTATTACTCAAGCAAAATCAAGAGAGCGGTTCATCTACTCTTTTACCGAAGACACAAAAAACCCGGAGTTAAAGGATGGGAACTTCGAAAAGCATTAGGATCAGACTACCCAAAGGTCCTTAAAATTCTAGACAAACACTTAAAGACTCTTGATTTACATGTGAAGACGGTTTTTGAGGGAGAAAAACCAGTTGGAAAACCGACTTTAGACCAGTTGAACAAGGCTAGGTTCTGTGTAACATTAAGAGGTGAATTGACACCTAAAGAAGCTAAGATGATAGGGTGGCGAATCGACGACCTTGCAGGACTTGCAGTGGCACTCACGTATATAATATCCAAGAAGGGAAAAGCACAGCGAAAAGAAGTTGAAGAATTGTTGCAAGATAAACTTCCAAAATGGAAGGTTGGAGTGAACGTTGATCGATACATTCGATATGGATATTTGACACAAGATGAAAATGAACAATTATACTTAGATTGGAGAACAAATACTGAGGTTGATCAGAAAGCGCTTATAGATCTTGTTTTGAGCATGGAAACTTGAATACAGTCTATCTTCTTATTTTGTGATATACGAATGCTACAATGTCGATAGCAATTATTGCCATGAGAACAGCCAACGGGCTGCCTAGAACTTTGTCTATGAAAGGTTCTTCTGCTGCACTGACAGAATTAATCAACGCAAACAAGATAAACAGAATATGCAATGATAATTTAATTATTCTCATGTTTCCAGTCTCTTAATTGGTCAGGTTATACTTACATTTTGAATTTGAAAGTATCTTTTAGCTAGAAAACGGAGGCGTTCAGCATTTTTCCCATTTTTCCCTATGGCGATACCCTTGTCTCTTGGGTTGACAGCTACAACAGCTATTGTTTTCCCATTAGGTCTTTCCGTTATGCGAACTTCTTTGACAGCGGCTGGTTTCAACGCATTTCTGATGAATTGTGCAGGTTCTTCTGAATACTCGATTATTTCATGCTTTTTACCTGTCATTTTTTCCAAGGTGTGTATGTTTCTTCCACCCTTTCCAATAGCCATTCCTATCTCGCCTTCCTTAACAATAAAAACTACGCGGCTCTGTTCCTCGTTAACTATGCAGTCTTTAACGTTTGCCCCTGTTACACTTTCAAACAATGACATGTATCGCATTTCTTTGCTCGTGAATTTTATCCCACTTGTCATTCAGTTCCTCCGTAGGACTCATCTGGCTCCATCTTTTCTGTTAACCTAAGGATTTCTGAATCACCCGGCTCTTTTATAGTTAGCGCTGAGATAACAAAGGGTTTACCACATGTGGCAGCCAAGTCTATAGATGAGCCTTTATAGATGATCAGCGGAATGTTTGAAAGCTTGCAGTAGCATTCTATGTCTTCATGTATGTTTTTAGGACAGTTTACCGCTGAGATTATTAATTTGGCTTTTCCAGTTTTTGCACTTTGTATGGCGGAGTTAGCGCCGAAAGATACTTTGCCTGTTTTTACAGCTGTTTTAATCGCTTTGTCTATATCTATCACTTGGTTTCCCTCTTCAACTGAGCTGTTGACATGTATAACTCTACTAGTCCAGTGCCAATTGGTATGGATTGCCCCACTATTACGTTTTCGGTTACACCGTCCAATGGATCGCTTTCCCCCGTCACTGATGCATTAATAATATTTGGAACTGTTATTTCAAAGGCGGCTCTAGCTAAAATGCTTGATTTCTTGCCGCTTATTCCATGTCTGCCTATTTGCTGCACCTCACCAGTAGATGTCATAATGTCTGCGACAAGCATCACATGGCGGACGTCAACATCTAAACCTTGTTCCTCCAAAACGCTTTCAGCCTCATGTATCAACGCGTTCCTAGCGGCCTCTATTCCGAGAGTATTAGCTATTTCATGAACGTTGTTTGTTGTCGTTTGTGAGGCATCCACTTGAGGAGGTTCTAGGACTTTAGGAAGGTTTGACCCATCTGTTCTAATGATCCATTCTCTGCTTTCTTCTGTAACCAAGACACGTTTTGTTTTAGGCACACCTTTAATATGAAACGAGGAGATCTTAGGAAGTAGTTTTTTGAGATTTTCAGTTTTTTCCGGTTTTATACGTACTCGATTACCTCTTGCTTTTATGGCACAGTTTGATAGCACATGTGCTATCTCTAACTGATTCTTCAGTTCTTCAAGTGTTACTCTTCTATCTTCCATCATTGTCTTGTTGAGGTCCACTACTATTTCATCTCTTATAGGGTCTTCATAGATCGCTTGTGCTAAGTCTTCTATTGTTGTGTGAATTATGTTTCGGGCGATTTCTGTTGCGGCTTCTTTGTTTTTTCTGTATTTTCTGGTCAGGTGTATCGTCATGATAGGGGTAGATGGTATTCTTCTTGCATCAACAATTTCTATCAGTCTTGGCAATCCTAAGGTTACGTTTTGCTCTCGAACTCCTGCGTAGTGGAATGTTCTGAGGGTCATTTGTGTGCCGGGTTCACCTATTGACTGAGCTGCAACTATGCCTACTGCTTCACCTGGCTCCATCAAAGCATGCTTATAGTGTTCAACCGTTAATTTTATTGCTTTTTCGACACCGGCTCTGGTCAATCTTGCTTTTGATAAAGCCTGTTCAAGTTCCTTCATAAGCAATGGTGTTAGTTGGTCTTCAGTCTCTTTCAACCGTTTTTTAACGTACTCGTTTGGTGCTGGCGTACCCTTCCTAATCGCAATTTTTATCTGCTCAATTAATCGACTTACATTCACAGCTTTTCCATGGTCGCTTTTTGCTGGATCAACTCCATCTTCCCCATATTTGAATTGGACTATTTCCCCGGTTGAACTTCTAACCGTGCCATCATATTCCAAGCGTAGATGCTCCAGTGCGTTAATTAACCGCCTTTGCATGTACCCGCTTTGTTGAGTCCTGACCGCGGTGTCAACGAGGCCTTCCCTGCCACCCATGGCATGGAAGAAAAACTCAATGGAGTCAAGTCCTGTTTGATATGAGGAGTAAACGAAACCTCTTGCTTTCGGCTTCGGATCGCGAGGTTTGAAGTGAGGCAAGGCGCGTTCTCGGTATCCACGCATTATCCTTTTTCCTCGTACCGCTTGCTGTCCTACACATGCACTCATCTGTCCAATGTTCAAGTTTGATCCTCTGCCGCCCGTTCGCGTCATTACTATGCCTGAGTTTTCAATAGTGAAGTCTTCATCAGCTATTTTTCCAGATTGATCCCTTGCTTTAGCTAATTCGTTCATTACGTATATTTCAAATGAATCTCCAAGGGTTTGTCCGGGAAGCCTTTGCAATGTGCCTTTGTCATATTTACCTATTAGTTCTTCTATCCTCTTCTCAAGTTTGTCCATGGTTCTCCGTATTTTTTTTTCAGCACTTGGAGACAAAACCAGTTCGTCATAGGAGTATGTGAAACCGCGCATAGTTATGAAAAGATTCAACATGCGGGTTACCTTGTTTAGGAATTCGCGTCCAGCTTCTGATCCATAATCCTTTATTATTCTGTGCAGAATGCTTTCTGACTGTTCAGCCCCTATTGAACGTCTATCTACAACGCCGCTTACGAGTTCACCGTTTTTGATAACGACATATGCGTCGTAAGGACAGTCCTCCTTTTTGCATTTGTCGCATCCTAGACAGATGCTTGCCTTCAAAACATAGTTCAAGTCTTTGGGTAAGAATAAGCTGAAAATCTGTTTGCCACTCCATAATGGTTGGGGTGCTTTGACTTTAGGTTCTGGCAGCGATTCATTATATCCTGTTGCTATCAATAGTCTGCTAACCTCATTTTTTGTTAGATAGTTTGATTTTCTTGTGAGTAGATATGAGGCTGTTATGAAGTCTCGGATTGCGCCTATTATTGGGCCTCCGAATCTTGGTGATAATATTTGATCCTGAACCTGCATCAGTAGGCGTGCTTCTGTTTGTGCTTCTTGGCTTTGGGGTATATGAAGGTTCATTTCATCTCCGTCGAAGTCGGCATTGTATGGTGGACAAACACAAAGGTGTAGACGGAACGTTTTGTACGGTAGAACATGTACTTGATGAGCCATAATTGACATTCGGTGAAGCGAAGGCTGGCGGTTGAAGATGGCTATGTCGCCGTTTCTAAGATGTCTTTCTACAATAAAGCCTGTCTCTAAAGCCTCCGCAACTTTTTCTCTGTCAATAACGAATTCAAGTCTTATACGTTTTCCATCATGTCTAATAATGTAGAGTGCACCAGGATATACTTCAGGTCCATTTTTCACAAGCTTACGCATTTCTTCGATGTTCCATTCTGTAATCTTTTCGGGTACTGATAACCGAATGGCAATTTCAAGTGGAACTCCAACCTCGTTTATGTCCAGGTTTGGATCAGGAGAAATCACTGTTCGAGCTGAAAAATCAACCCTTTTGCCTGAAAGGTTACTTCTGAATCTTCCCTCTTTTCCCTTCAATCTTTGTGAGAGTGTCTTTAATGCTCTGCCTGAGCGATGTCTTGCCGGAGGTATTCCTGAAGCTTCATTGTTATAGTATGTTGTTACATGATACTGGAGAAGCTCCGATAGGTCTTGGATTATTAGCGTGGGTGCTCCAGCATCCATGTTTTCTCTTAGTCTCTGGTTGATGCGGATTATGTCCACCAACTTGTGCGTTAGATCGTCTTCTGAGCGTATGCCAGATTCCAACGTAATTGATGGACGCACGTAAACCGGTGGAACCGGTAAAACCTGTAGAATCATCCATTCAGGACGAGCAGCTTTCGGATTGAAACCTAAAAGTTCAAGATCTTCATTTGTTATGCGTTCCATTCTTTCGCGAACCATACTCGGCGTCAACGGCTGGGAGCCGCTCTCGATTACCTCACTGAACTTTGTTGGCTTTTCAAAAGTTATTTTATATTGGATTGCTCCGCAGTGTGGACACTGTTTCGGTCGTATCTCCTTTATTATCCTTTTGTAGACTTCCGTTGGAACTTCACCTCGAAGTCTACGTGCTCTCTCAATTCTAGCTTGAACTTTGTCTGTCATGTCGTCCGGAAGCAATATGCGACTGCAGTTTCGACATGTTGATTTCAGAAGTTTGTATATGATCTTTGTGAATTCAATATGTATTATGGGAACAGCCAACTCGATGTGGCCAAAGTGACCTGGACAGCGGATGGCTGTGTTGCCGCATGTTTTGCACCTTTGTCTTGGTTCAAGGGTTCCAAGCCTACCATCCATTAGTCCAGTTATTATAGAGGCACCGTCTTCATCATAGGTGTCTGGTGTTTGAATCTCTGCAACTGAGAGTTTGCGTATATCCTGCGGTGAAAACAAACCGAAGCCGATTTGATCAACAACTTTGTGAATTATTTCTTCTGCAGTCATGTTAAGCTTTCTCCTTAAGCTCTAGTTTTGGAGCTACGCAAAGGCTCATTAGTTCCTGTAATAGAAGTTTGAAAGCGTAGGATACTATTACAGGGGAGATCCTGGCTTTTTCTCCGCATAGTCTACATACGTATTTTCTTTGTCTCATATTATAATAGGCTAGGTAACCACAGTTTTCACACACATATAATGTGTATCTGTCTGATTCTTCTAGCAGTCTATCTCGGAGCAACATTGCTGCTCCATGTCCTATCAAGCAGTCACGTTCCATTTCTCCGAATCTTAAGCCTCCTCCTCTAGCTCGACCCTCCGTGGGTTGTCTGGTTAGCATTTGCACTTGTCCTCTTGCTCTGGCATGGATTTTATCTGCAACCATGTGGTGCAGTTTCTGGTAGTACACTACTCCAACGAATACGTCTGCAACGAATTTCTGTCCTGTCATGCCATTGTAGAAAACCTCTCTACCCGTGTGGCTGAGTCCCAATTTCCTCAAGGCTTTTCTGATTTCTGGAGGCTTTTCGTTCGAAAATGGTGTTCCATCAACAGGTTTTCCTCTTATGGCGGCGACTTTGCCAGCTATTGACTCGATGAAATGTCCAATGGTCATTCTTGAAGGAATAGCGTGAGGGTTAACTATTATGTCTGGAACTATACCGTCTTCCGTGAAGGGCATATCCTCCTGTGGTACAACTAATCCTATGACTCCCTTTTGTCCATGACGAGAGGCGAACTTATCTCCAAGTTCTGGGATGCGTTGATCACGAACCTTAACCTTAACAAGCTTGCTACCCTCCTTGGATTCGGTTATGAACACTGAATCAACAATTCCTTTTTCTGATGGTCGCATGTCGATCGACGTGTCGCGCAATGAAGGGCCTCTAACTTCAAACTCTTTGTATTCCTCAAGGAATCTTGGCGGGCTTGTTCTACCAATAAGGACATCTCCACCTGAAACTTTTGCTTCTAAGCTTATTACTCCATCCGGTTCAAGAAGTCTATAGTATTGTTCTCCTCTATGTCCACGCATTCCTGGTTCAGGTATCAGGAACTTGTCTCTTAGTCCTCCCAGGTACTGACGACATTCAGCCGTATATATTCTGTAGAAATTTGAGCGGGCTAAACCTCTTTCTATGGAGGCTTTATTGAAGATTAAGGCATCTTCCATGTTATAGCCTTCAAAGGAAAGTACGGCTACTACGCAGTTTTGTCCTGATGGGCGAAGTTTGTAGCCCAATACATCCATCAACGCGGTTTCAACCAAGGGTATTTGTGGGTAGTGTAAAATGTGGGATCTCGAGTCTGCACGTTGCTGAAAGTTTGTTGCGTAAATGCCTAGTGCCTGCTTTGCCATTGCAGCTTGATATGAGTTTCGTGGTGACTGATTATGTTCTGCGTATGGAATTGTTGAAGCGCATATCCCCAGAATTGTGTATGTTGCAATCTCCATGTGTGTATGTTCAGGGGTTACTTCTTCAGGGTTTATGGCGATATAGGCATTTTCCTCTTCTTCAGCGTCTAGGTACTCAACTATGCCGTTTTTAACAAGGTCTTCCCATGACCATTCTTCAGACGCTACTTTATCAACATGTTCTGGTTGAAGTTTTGGTATACCGTTCTCAATTATTATTAGGGGTCGTCTAACCCTACCTTGACCGCAGTTGACATACAGTTCTTCCCTCTCACCATGAATTTTTGACAAATAAACTATGTTAACTTCTGTTGAGATTTCACCTTTTCTACGTCTTTCCCTGAACTCTTGCACTAATTCTTGTGGGGAAGTACAGTAACCCATTATGTTGCCGTCGACAAAGACCTTTGCTCCTGAAAGCCTTAACGTTTCATTTGATTCATACGCAGGTACTACGCCCATGCTGTAGAGTATCTGCATTATTCTCTCAGGGTTCACGCCTACTGAGATGCATGCTGACAATGCTAGGTTTTTGACCAGCCCACAGTTTGAGCCTTCTGGTGTTTCATTTGGACACAGGCGACCCCAATGAGTCGGGTGCAAGTCTCTTGCCTCAAAGTTTGGTTGACTTCGGCTTAGCGGTGATTGTAACCTACGAAGGTGGCTTAAAGTTGAAATGTGATTTGTTCTATCGAGAAGTTGGGTTATGCCCACTCTTCCTCTTCCCCAGTTTCCCGTTGCAAGGGCATGCTGAAGCCTCTCAGTTATTATTCCCGGGCGAACTGCTATCGAAACAGTTATTATTGGTCCTTTCACGCCTATGCGTTCAAGCTGGTATTTCATGTCTCTACAGAGGTTTCTGAAGGCCATTCTGAATAGGTCTGCAAGCAACGGACCAGCAAGCCTTAATCTTTTGTTTTTGAAATGATCTTTGTCATCTGTTTTTCTTCTTCCAAGTTTCAGTTCAATTGCCCTGCATGCCATTTCGCCTAAGAACAAGGCTTTGTCTCCTCTGCTTTCGCTTGTTCTACCAATGTGTGGCAGGAAGTTTCTATCTATCACTGTTTGAGCTTTTTGTATGCGGTATTCTTCAACTTGGCCGTGGGCGACACGGTTTCCAATGAAAAGCACTGCATCTCTTACAGTATCTATGCCTATGGCTTTGTCAAATGAGGATTCTAACTCCCTCTGTGTCTCTTCTTCTAGTGAAACTGTTTGAGCTATATCCTTATCCGATTCTAAGCCTAGAGCACGCATTAATATGACGAATGGGATTAGTGTGGGCACTCCTGGCATGGAGGCGTATACAGCTCCGTCTGACTTTAGCTTAAGCTCTATTCTTGCTCTGAAGCCAACCGTTGTAGAGAATATCTTTGCTTGGTATACTGGCTTTACTCCTTTCTTGTTTATGTCCACAATTATTCGGTTGGGCGCCAAGTCTTCCATGGCAACTATTGCTCGTTCTGAACCGTTTACCACGAAGTAGCCGCCTGGACCATTTTGGTCTTCTCCACATGCTATCAGCTCTTCTCTTGAGAGTTGTGATAGGAAGCATAGTTTTGACTTCAGCATTACCGGGATATTTCCAATATAAACTAGTTCTGTGTCTTGTTCTCTGTCGTCTATTACCGGAGTCATCTCCAGAGCTATAGGTGCAGCGTAAGTCAAACTGCGAAGCCTTGCTTCCATCGGCAGGATTTCATGTTTCGTTCCGTCAACTTCTGTTGCATATGGACTCGTAATCCTTGTATGCGGATCTATTATCCAGATCTGTCCTAACTTCACCTTGTACGGGCACTCGGGAATGTCTATTGAAATCTCCCCTATCTCATCTATTACTTCTTGTAGGCCATGATCTATGAACTCGTTGTAGGAATCTAAGTGCTGGCGAACTAGGCCTTTCTCCTTAAAGAAAGCCTTCAATAGGAGGTGTGTATCCTCCTTTGTTATTTCAGCCAATTTCAACTATCCCCCGCAATTTTACACTTAAACATACATGAGTGAAACTAGTTGATGCGGGTTTTTTCAAACTTTCAATTTCCTCCAACTTGAAAAATTGTTTTCGGATTTTAAAGAGCTAGAAACGTAACTGCACAGCTTTCTAATAAACTTTACCGTTCAAAGATTACTGTTGATGTTTATGTCTGTTTCGATTTGGATTCAGAATAAAGAGCTATTCTTCATAACAATTATGATTCAGAGAGAAGAATAAATAGATGGGTTAGTAGTAGCTTTGAACAATACTCTTGCTGATCGAAAAAGAAGTCTGATAGTTCTGGGGGTGCTTGTGTTTTTGACTTCAACAGTTGCTGGTTCCAGCCCTAGTGTTAAGGTCAATGGCTTTCCGGAATATCAAAGATATGTACACACTTACCTAAACTCAGGAATCTTGGAAAATTGGACTTACATTGAAAAGCCTATGTTTCCAGTGTTTTTGAACCGTTCGCAGGTGCAGATCGGGTGGAACTGGAAGGTGATCTGTCCGCTTAGGGCGAATCACAGCTATCATGTCTATTGTCATGGTGAATGGATAGATTCAGGCTCAGAACCTCAAACAGACTACGACATTTACGTTTATGATCCCCTTGGAAGAATGGAAGGTTATCATACTGAGTCAGCTGGTTTTCCTGAGCACCTAGGAACCACGGTGGACACAGCCTTTTTTGTTCCGAAATATTCGGGAAACTACACCTTTCTTTTAGAAAATGATCCAAGAGAAAGTGGGGGTTCGCAGCAAGCAACTTTTATGATAATTGAGACTGTTGAATGTAACATTTGGCATAAACACTATGTGAGAGGGAAAGAAAATGAGTTGCCTGTTCTCGAGACGAGCTGGGCTTATGGGTTTGTGACTGAAAGTCAGCACATTGAAGTTTTCATTAAAGTTCCGGAAACTCTAGATATGTATGAGGCTAGGCTTTACTTGATGGCTAATCCCCAAAAAGATGTAGGCAACATGTTGAATGACGTTCCATTAGCTTGGGAACCTGGGCTTTACGGCGAAAAAAACGACAACATCGGCGGCTACAACCTGGAAAACGAAGAACACAGGGGCATAGCATACGCAAGTTGCGAGTCCCACGGTCAAGACATGTTCATAAACCTCACTTCACCGTATCCCGGCAAAAGCCTCTACCATTTGGTTTTTATAGGTGAAGCGGACTTTGGAACAATAGAGTTTCTGGTTAAGGCAGAATTCGGAAACGCTTGTCTAAAGTCCCTAGTCGTCCCAGGAAGGGTATATCCGCACAACGACACTGGTGTTGCTTATATTTCTAACTCAACAAACTTGAAGAACGCAACTGTGCATTATTCAACTAATAACTGTACGGACATGACTGTTTTAGAGATGAAGATTGTGAACAATCGAACTTGCAGAGCAGTTATTCCCGGACAAACTGCTGGCACATTTGTCAGTTATAGAGTTGAGGCCAGTGACGTTTTGGAAAACGTTCTTATCGCCTTCGGTAACTATTCTGTAAAATATCCTTCAGCACTAAACTTAACAATGACTAGTGAAACCGTCTATTTAGGTGAAAACATAACTGTCAAAGGTCATTTAACCCCACCAGTGGAAAACCTCTCTATAACCGTTTATTTTACATCTCCAAACGAAAGCAAACAGATAGTGTGTTACACGCTTCCGAATGGTACGTTTACTGCAAGTTTCAAACCTGAAATCCTTGAAACATGGGAAGCCCAAGCGAAATTCAGTGGAGATGAACTTCGATTTGAAAGCTTGAGCCCTCAATTGACAATGAAAGTTGAGGAACAACCCCTACTGATGAAATATGGTCTTTACATAGGCGGAGGAATAGGTGCTATAGCCCTAATAGGTTTAGTAATCTACCTGAAAAAGTCAAGAGAATAAGACTTACAACCTTAAACGTAGAAATGTTTGAAGGGTTTGTGAATGCCCATATTAACGTAAGCATGTTGAGGTGGAAGATCCTTGAAACCTGAGCTTAAAGTGTTTATTGTTCAACTTATCTTAGATGGAAGAGTGGAGAAAGCTTTGGAACTGCTTGCTGAATATTACCGCGTTGACGTGCCTAAGATAAAGGTTGGTCTGCCTAAAGGACGTAGGAAGAAAACTCTCGGCTGCTACAACGCCAAAAAAGGAATCATTTTCATATTGAACAGCGACACGCTTAAGGAACCATTTATTATTTTACATGAGTTCTATCATCACCTGAGAACAACTCTGGACACAAAACATAAGGGAACCGAAAAGTATGCAGATGAATTCGCACGTGGATTCATTCTAGCATACAAGTCAATGGCGGCTAATGTTGCAGGAAACAATTAACAAAGATGGTTCTGAATGCGTGCACTGCACTTTAGGTTTCACGTACTATATGATCAGACTAATGTATAAGACGGTTGGAGGAGGTTAGCACGCTCGTCAACTAAGCATTTACCTGCTCAATGTATCAAGATTGGAAAAAATTAAAAGAAGCGAGGAGGAGTTAGAAGAGGGATAAAATCGCAGGGGTAGCAGAGCCTGGTCAAACCATAAACACCTGATGGGGCTGCATGCGCGGGACTCAAGATCCCGTCTCGAAGGAGTACATGGGTTCAAATCCCATCCCCTGCACCAATATTTCCTTAGTGGCGACTATCATGGCCGTAGCACTGCAAAGTTCTGAGATGGCTGAGCAGTACACTTCTCTTCATGAATCTTTCTCGAGTCATGTTCAGCTATCTTTATTAGTGGTTTTTCACCATTTTATGCTGTTTGTAGTTCGTTTTGGTTGAGTTGGATTGGAGATGGAAAGCGGAAGGCGTAGGCGAAGTCGTACTGAAGTAATTCTTGATATTATCAATGAAGCTTTGGGTGGTGCGAATAAGACGAGGCTTATGTATCGTTGTAACTTGAATTTTGTGGGGTTTAACCGCTACTTGAAGGAGTTGTTGGATGTTGGCGTGGTTGAATGTGTAAAAGCAAATCCTAGGCGTGTAAAGCTTTATAAAACAACTGATAAGGGACGTGAGTTGCTTATGGTTCTGCGTAAAGCCAGTGAACTTATGTCTATTTGATTTTGCTTATTGCTATTTCACATATGTTTTTGTCTATGCGTATTTCCAGTCCTAGCCTTGTGTCTGTGAGGTTTGTTATACGGGTGCATTGAATTACTAGTGTTTGTTGTGGTGGTATTATTATGCCCACCATTGTTGTTTGTGTTTCCGCTTTTGGTTTTGTTTCTTTTTGGCCTACTAGACGTGTTTTCCAGTTTTGGTTCAGTTTTATTTGTTTTGTTACGGGATTATGTTGGATCAGATTTGCTTCTGCTAGGAAGGTGATTGCTTGTTGGAACTTGCCTTGTGAGATTTGCAGTTTTTTTGCTGTTTCACCTATGTTATGCCGCGCGTGCGAATAATCTTTTTAGATGTGTATTATCATGGGTTTTTCGCGTAAATATTCGTCTTTTTGCTGGTTTTGATCTTAGAAGGCGATTTAAGGCTTGCTACATGTAGCAGATTCACGTATGGTGATCTGGGAAGTGGATTGTGTGTGATCTATCATCTTGAAGCACTTGGTTGCTGACTCAAAATGTTAATTGAATGCGGTGAAATTGGATCGTGCGGATTTTATGTATGAAGTGATCTCCTCCAATGTAGGTGTATCATCACTGTTTTTTGCGACATTTGCGATTTTCTTGAAAAGCGGTATTGGATTTTGGCTTGCAAGCTTGTTTGCAGATGTGATTCCAGCTTTCTGAAGAAGTTTTGCCTTGTTTTCGTTGATTCTAGGAATCATCAGTAATTGAGCAGTTCCCTGTATCTTTTCGATCTTGCTATCTGAGAGCTTAGTCCTTTGGGCGATAACTGCAGGTTCTTCAATGATGAGTTTTTCCACTGTTGTTATCCCAGCGGTTTTCAGTTCATCGGCTATTTTGTCGCCGACCCCGCTGATTTCTTGTATGTTGGAACGGCTGGTTAGATGAGGTTTCGGCGTTAATTGGGATTCTATTTTCTCAATTTTCCTTTTCATTTCCTTCAAGGTAATGATTTGCTTCTCTATAGTTCTGTTATATTTGTTTCTTGCGTTATCGGTTTTTTCTATTCTTCCTTGGTTTTCTTCGAGTTGTATTTTGATGTGTTTAAGATGTTCTGTAATTTTGAAATCGTTCATTGATAGATTGGCGAATCTTTTTGTTACAACTTTTTCTAGTTGTCCTTGATTATGCTGTAACTTTGATTCAATAGCATCAGATATTTTTGCGGCGGCAGTTTCCACGGTTAATTTGCGAATGAAAAGTGAACAAAGAACGCCGAAAAATGTTGCTGCTGCTAGCATGGATGTTACAACGTAGGTTGTAACAGACACGTCGTATGTTTCACCTATGAGTGAAAGGATGTTAATGGTTGCTTGGGGTCCTCCGATGGCTAGTTCAACAAGGGCGTATACAGCATTAGAGCATAACAAGAACACGATTGCTCCGAATATCCAAATCCATCCACTTACACTTTCAGGCAATTTAGAATTCCTCTTTCAGTTCTGTTATCGGCAAAGACTTATTGTGTAAGCACGTTTTAATCATTGTGAAGCTGTAATATTTTCTGAGAATACTGATTCAAAATCAGAGTATCCAGACCCATATTGATGCTGTTTGAATCCCGTTTCAAAAGTGAACGTGGGTAGATTTAGATATTCGTTTAGTTCTCAAGATCGGAATTTTTTTTGCCGACGGAGCTAGGGTTAAATGGTTGCACATCACTTATGCTGTGGTTGGCAGTTGGGGCATATGAAGCTGCTGGTGGAACCTGTCTTGATTTTCTGTATAGTTGTCTGACACGTTGGACAGGGTTTACCGGGCTTGTAGGCGATTTTGAATTGCTTCGCGCCGTAGCCGCCTTTGTTTCCATAGAAATCTTTCTCGTAGGCTAATCCGCCTAATTTAATGCTTTCATTCAGTACTGATCTAATGGACTTGTGAAGGGTATCGATTTCCATGTTGGTGAGTGATGGTATCTTCCTTTTGGGATGTAACTTCGCGTTGAAAAGTATGTCTTGTATGTATACGTTGCCGATGCCTGCTATGTTTTTCTGGTCAAGCAGAAAACTTTTGATGTTGCCTCGTCTCTTACCGAGCAATTGTTTGAAATAATCCAACGTGAACCTTTTGTCAAGCGGTGTTATACCCAGTTTCGCGGTCAAGTTGTGTTCCCCAAGCTTCTTCTTAGGCATCAGATGTAGATAGCAGAACCACCAGACACGGATAGTGAAGCCTGTCCCATCTTTTAAGGTGAATTTTATATGATATTTTTCCGGCAGTTTGTCGCCTGGTTTAAAATGGATGACGTCAGCGCCCATACCTGGGTTAAATAGAAGAAGGTGGTGGTCAATTCTGATGAAAATCCATTTACCTCTGCTCTCAACCGATATGATGTTTTTTCCAACAACAGTTTTCTGAAACTGTTCAAAGGGCATGTTCAAACATTTAGAGTTAGCTACTTCTAGTTCAGAAACCCGTTTTCCTCTAATCTCTTTCCTCATCTGGCTGCAAAGAATAGTTAACTCAGGAAGCTCCACACTAACACTCCACCGGTGTCTGGCAGGTTATTGAAAGTATTACTATTTAAACGACGCGTGGAATGAATGAAACTCACTGATACACATTTATGATCGGTATATGCAGAACCTGACAAGCGGTTATACATAGCTCGAAGAGTAGCTGTCATTGCTTAAACAGCTGTGACTCGATTATTGTGACGTGGAAATCCTTAACATTGGCAACGGCATGAGCGAATGCTTAGAACTCTAAAAGAGAACGCTTTTGCCACAGAATGGACGGGCTAACTTTAGCTTCTTGCTTAAACCTTCAGGTGGAATTGGACTTGATACCAGTGGCGATATCTTCTACATGTCTCACTATTTTCTCTAACGTTTGATTACACTATCTTCAAGTGACGCGTGTGGGGCTCATTCTAGACGAGTGCGTGCGATGGATGCTTTCATATCTGTTCCTGAAAATGTATCAAATATTGAGATGGAAAAAAGCCAGAGAATTATTTGGAGACTTTGCTAAACAGATCATGCTTGCCTTGGTGCGCATCTTTGGAATTTCACGCCTTAGAGTACACAAAAGCCAGAAGATTGTTCTTGTGATGGTGCTCAAAATACTTTCTTATAAAAAAGAAGGGGAACTATGCAGCTTTCTTGTCATTTACCTATAATGGTTGTGTTTGTTATGTGCAACAAAATATATATAGTGTCTGTGTCTACTGTGAAAACTGTGTCTGATATGACAACCATATCTATAACAGATGAAACTCACGTCGAGCTTAGAAAGATCAAAGGCGAACTTATGGCTTCAAATGGAAAGGATAGGAGCTTCGACGATATAATAATAGAATTGATAAGACATTGGAAGGTTAGGAGGCCTATACATGAGTGTTGATTGGAAACGCTTAGATGGAATTCTCGATACAATTCTTTACCAAATGGAGAAAGAGAAGGAACAGAAGGAATAAACCGTGAGAGTGTTAGAAAAATGATTATCGTTTCCGTCCCCGAAAGAGAAAACACGCTGAGAATGTAACGTTTTGGACGAAAAAAACACGACCCCTGAAAATTTGAAGACCTCGGAAAAGACTTCTTTTTTGCAGATGGTGGACGGGGCGGGATTTGAACCCGCGGCTTCCACGATGCCAACGTGGCGATCATTCCAGGCTGATCTACCCGCCCAACCACATTCAAAGTAAACTGCAAGATACTATAAATCTATAAGTGTTTTGTTAT
>SOJA01000137.1 GCA_004376975.1 Candidatus Bathyarchaeota archaeon | reverse complement strand
CAGATTTCTATGCTGAAGAATGTTATTAATGTGAAACCTATTGCCACCATCCAGTCGAATGGTTCTGGGTATGTTATGTCGAATAGACTGTGAAGTATTGGCGTGTAAAGTACTGTCAACTGCAAGGCTAACGAGGAAAGTATTGCAATCCAGAGGAACTTGTTCTTAAATATGCCTACCTTAAAGACTGTGTGTTTAAGTGAGCGTGCATTTACGGCATTAGCTAGCTCCATTAAAACGATTGCTGTGAAGAGTTGTGTACGTGCTTCTATTAAGTTGTGTTCGCTTACCCATGGCTGATAGAAAAGATATCCGCCTATGAGAAGCGCAGTCATTAATATTGGAACTGCGATCAAGTATGTTTTCACATCTCGTGTGAAAATGCTTTCTTTTGGGTTTCGGGGTTTTCTCTCCATTAAATCTGGGTCACCAGGATCTACGCCTAAGGCTATGGCTGGCAAACCATCTGTTGTCAGGTTTATCCAAAGAATCTGAATCGTAGTAAGGGCTATTGAGGGCGGCATCATGCCAGAAGACATCTCGAATAATGGCTCTGGCGAAATCATCATAATTATGAACATCACAAGTATTTCCATTATGTTGCAACGAAGCAGATACGTTAAGTATTTCTTGATGTTGCCGTAGATTTCGCGGCCTTCTTTAACCGCTTTGATTATTGTCGCAAAGTTGTCATCCGCCAACACCATATCTGAAGCTTCCTTTGTAACTTCAGTACCGGTTATTCCCATTGCTATGCCTATGTCCGCCATCTTTAAGGCTGGTGCATCATTTACCCCATCACCTGTCATAGCACAGATATACCCCTTTTTCCTCAGATCCTTCACTATTCGAACTTTATGTTCCGGCGAAACTCTTGCGTAAATCACGATCTTGTCGACTATTTTCTCGAATTCCTCGTCGCTGAGGTTGTCCAGTTCTGCTCCAGTTAAAACCCTGTCTTCTTCATCTTCTTTTTCACCTATAAGGTTCAACGCTTTAGCTACAGCCGCCGCTGTTAGCTTGTGGTCTCCTGTGACCATAACAACTTTGATTCCAGCTTTATTGCACATGTAAATGGCATCTTTGACTTCTTTTCTTGGGGGGTCAATCATTCCTATTATTCCAAGGAAAACGAAGTTTTTTTCATCTTCTTCACTTAGTGAAGTGGTAGATTCTGGCAGTTCCTTGCATGCGAAGCCCAGATTTCTTAACGCCTGAATTGCCATAGCCTCGTTTACTGCCAATATTTGCTTGCGTATTCCATCGGTCAACTTATGCAGTTTTCCGTTTGTGTAAACTTTGTTGCATTTTTCTAAGACGGTTTCTGGAGCTCCTTTCATGTAACCTATCTTGCTTTGACCGTATGCTTCATGAATTGTGGTCATGCGTTTTCTTTCCGAAGAAAAGGGGATTTCATTTATTCTTGGTTCGTCTTTTTCAATTTCTTCTTTCCATAAATTTGCTTTGGCAGCAGCAACCACTAACGCTCCTTCTGTTGGGTCGCCTTTCACAATCCATTTTCCTTCTTCCTTCTCTAGCTTTGCATCGTTGCACAAAGCGGCTGTTTTCAAGAGTAGGTGCAGCTCTTTTTCTTTGATTGGATCAAGCTTTTTGTCTTCAAAAAGGAGATGTCCTTGTGGTTCGTAACCGACACCTGTCACCTTCATAGTTTTGTCGTTTACGTATATTCTCTGAACCGTCATTTCGCCCTTCGTCATAGTTCCGGTTTTGTCTGAGCATATGACACTTGTACAGCCCAGGGTTTCAACCGCGGGAAGCCGTCTAACAATGGCGTTTTCTCTTGCCATTCGAACCATACCTACGGCAAGTGCGCCAGTTACAACCGCTGGCAATGCCTCAGGAACAGCGGCTACTGCGAGGCTGATTGCCCATAGAATCATGTCAAGAATTTCACGTCCTTTATAAACACCGAAAATCGCTACAACTGCACAAACAGCTACCGACATAATTCCGAGCCATTTTCCAACTTGCCCCAATCTTTTCTCAAGCGGTGTCTCCTCCTCCTTCGTTACTTGAACCATTTTAGCGATTTTTCCAAACTCTGTATTCATACCAGTTGACGTAACAACCGCTTTGCCTCGTCCATAAACAACAACTGTGCCAGTGAATAACGTGTTGCGTCTATCAGAAACAAGAGTTCCTTCAGGTAACGGTTTGACGTCCTTTCTTACAGGGGTGGATTCACCAGTTAATGAAGCTTCATCTGTCTTCATATTTATGGCTTCGATGAGCCTAGCATCAGCGGAAACCTTGTCCCCGGTGTATAATAGGATTATGTCACCAGGCACGATATCACTGGTTGAAAGCTGAACTTCTTTTCCGTCGCGCAAAACAGTGGCAGTTGGAGCTGTCATCTTTTTTAGAGCTTCTAACGCTTTTTCCGCCTTATACTCTTGGGTGAAGCCTAGGACTGCGCATGCCATGACTATGGCAAAAATGACACCAGCATCGTAAATTTCACTCTCTGAGTGTGATTGTAAGCCTACAATTATAGATAGAACCATGGCTGCAAGTAGTATGATTATTAATGTGTCTGTGAACTGTTCAAGAAAGAGTTTGAACGGTGATTTTCGCTTTTCCTTTTTTAACTCGTTGGGCCCAAACTCTTGCAGACGCTTCTGCACTTCTTCTGAACTTAAGCCATCCATCCGAGTGTCTAGCTTACGTATGGCTTCATCAATTTTCATGCTGTGCCATGGTTTTGACGTTTATTCCACCCCTTTCCTCTGACTTAATCATTTGTTGTAAGCGTTTTCTTTTATCCTTTTTCATTTCACAGTGAAGGATTTAACCATTAAAGTTATAAAATAGTTCATGAACATTGTAGAAACTTGTAAACAGCTTGACCAATATTTTGGGTCTAGAGTTACGGAGTAGTGAAAAATGGAAATATGGTTAATAGCTCCAATCTCAGCGCTAATCTCACTTCTGGTTGCAATATACCTCTACTATTATGTAAAAAGACAGGAAGCTGGCACTGAAAGAATGCAAGAAATTTCCGGTGCAATAAAGGAAGGTGCAAATGCTTTCCTCATGAGGGAATACAAGACTCTTTCTTTTTTTGTTGTTATTGTTGCTGTTTTGCTGCTAGTTTTCGTTCCAGAACCCATTTGGACTACTGAAACGATGATTAGGAACGTTAGTTTGGCGTTGGCATACGGTTTTGGTTCATTTTCTTCTGCTTTGGCTGGTTATTTCGGTATGGATATTGCACTGAAAGCAAACGTCAGAACTGCTAACGCGGCTAGAAAAGGGTTGAATAAAGCTTTTCCAATAGCGTTCCGCGGCGGAGCTGTGATGGGTTTTTCAGTAGTTGGATTGGCTTTGCTGGGAGTAAGTATTGTTTATGGTATTACAGGTGACCCGGAGATAGTTCTTGGCTATAGTATTGGGGCAAGTACTTTAACTTTATTTGCAAAGGCTGGTGGCGGCATCTATACGAAAACTGCTGATGTAAGTGCTGACCTCGTAGGCAAGGTGGAGCTCGGTATACCAGAGGATGACCCGAGAAACCCCGCTGTTATAGCTGACAACGTTGGAGACAATGTTGGCGATGTTGCAGGGATGGGAGCTGATTTGTTTGACTCTTATGTTGCTTGTATAATGGCAGCAATGATACTGGGCAGTTCTCTGGGAATAATGGGAATGAATATGCCTCTTGTATTTGCTGGATTAGGGATAATTGCTTCCGTTCTAGGTGTAACTGTTGTGAGAGTTAGCAAGAGAGGAGACCCCGGAAAGGCTCTCAATTTGGGAACGTATATAACCTGTTTTCTCTTCGGTGGCTTAACGTTCTTTGCAACTCTATATCTTCAATATGACCTCAAAGTATGGGCGGCAACTGCAGTTGGATTGATAGCAGGAGTCATTATCGGCGTTACATCAGACTATTATACGTCTATAAACAGGCCCCCTGCCAAGAAGACAGCCGAGTCGTCAAAGACTGGAGCAGCCATAAACATTTTGACAGGCTTCTCGTACGGTTTGATAAGTGTGTTTCCACCGCTTCTTGGAATAGCCATAGCGTCTGCACTTGCATACTTTTTGGCTGGAGTATACGGGGTCGGCATGAGTGCTCTCGGCATGTTATCCATTGTGGCAACGATAGTTGCTGGTGACGCATATGGACCTATAGGCGATAATGCAAAGGGAATTGCTGAACAGTCTGGATTAGGGGAAGAAGTAATCAGAATAACTGATAAGCTTGATGCAGCCGGTAACACCACTAAAGCCATATCGAAAGGATTTGCAATAGGGGCTGCTGGGTTGACGGCGCTTGCGTTGCTTGCAACTTATCAGCAAATAGTTGAAGATACAGTTGGCGAACTGATTGTTTTTGATTTGATGAATCCGTTGGTCATGCTTGGTGTTTTCATAGGCATCACTGTTCCATGTTTGTTTTCAGCCATGTGTATGCTTGCCGTTTCAAAGAACTCTTCAGTGATGATTGAGGAAATCAGAAGGCAATTTAGAGAAATTCCGGGTTTAAGAGAGGGCAAGGAAGGAGTAAAACCGGACTATGCAGCTTGCGTAGACATCGCAACAAAGGCAGCTTTAACGGCGCTGCTTCCACTAATTGCAATGTCAATCCTGATAACCTTAGGCGTCGGCTTCATCTGCGGCATCCAAGCGCTAGCTGGTTACTTGGCTGGAAGCATTTTCAGCGGATTCCTCCTTGCGATACTGATGGCTAATTCAGGTGGAATGTGGGACAACGCGAAAAAATACATTGAAGACGGACATTACGGCGGCAAAGGTTCAGATGCTCACAAAGCAGCAGTCATTGGAGACACTGTGGGTGATCCATTCAAAGACACAGCTGGGCCCTCATTAAACACTTTGGTAACTGTAATATCTCAGATAGCATCATTGTTTGCACCCTTGATCATTGCCTATGCCTTGATACAACTCTAATTGCTCAATCAGCTGTCTCTTATTTTCTTCTTATAACACGCCGGAATCTTCTGCCAGTTGTGTTATAACTAGAGTTCCGGGCTAATAAATGCTGCAAACCATTAGCTGATGCAAGAAATGAGGTAGGTTGATGAGGCGTTCAGAAGTTTATTCTGCTAGCGTCATAGTGTTATCTTTAGCATCGTTAGTTCAGAATATAGCTGGTGCTTTGCCAACTTCATATTTTCCATACTACGCAACTTCATTGGGAGCTGAAATATGGTTTATAGGATCATTCGTAGCTGCTTTCTTGGTCGCAAGTGCCCTTCTCTCCTCACATTTTGGAAGCCTTTCTGATCGCATCGGCAGAAAAAAGTTGATTCAAGCTGGCTTACTTGCAGATGTCTTCTTGGGCACCTTGACTGGGTTGGTTCAGAATTGGCCATCTTTGTTGATCGTCAGAGCCCTGAATGGAGTGGCTACAGCCGCAGTGCGTCCAGCTGCAGAGGCTTCCTTGGTTGATCAGGTTCCCAGCAGCCGGAGAGGTGAGGCTTTGGGTTTCTTTTTGACTGCTACCATGGTAGGGTGGTTTTTGGGGCCAGTTTTCGGCGGGACCATCCAGTTTTTGTCGGAGACAGGTTTGGGATTGGCTTTGGAAGATAGCTATCGGATTCCTTATTTTGTGGATTCTGCACTGTCGGTTTTGGCCATGGGTTTGGTGGCTTGGAAAGTTCGTGAAACAAGAGGACATGGTTCGGTCAAAAAAAGAAGGGACACTTCGAAGGAAGATGACTTTAAACTTACTGGTCGGATTTTGCGGTCAGTTAGAGTTTTGTATGTTTCAACTTTGACTAATGGTTTTGCTGTGGGCTTTATTGCGCCAGTTGGTGTTCTGTTTCTAGGCGAGATGTTTGGAGCCATTCCGTTTCAGATAGGAGTGATTCTATCTGTTTCTGGATTTGTAGGAATATTATGCAACTTCTTCGCCGGGAAACTAGCTGATGTGCACGGTAGAAAGCCTGTTATAGCTATCGGGAGCTTGTCTTCACGGATTGCTTCCTTCGTTTTGCCCTTCACTTCCAATCTTTGGCAAGCAACTGGGGTCATGGCGTTTCGATCTTTAGGCATTAACGTTAGTATGCCTGCTGGCCGAGCTTTAAGAGCGGATTTAGTTCCCGCAAGAATTAGAGGCAAATTATTCGGAAGATTTTCTGCCTTGTTTAGTGCGGGTATGGTAGCTGGAGCGCTTTTGGGACCTTGGCTTTTCTATGAGTTTCAGTTTGAAGAATTCAGGATTGAATGGCTTGGAGGCTTGGTAGTTAAGGGAATTGGATTTCCTTTCTTCGTAAGTGGAATAATGGGATTACTGGCTTTAACGCTTCTACTTATCTTTGTTAAAGAACCGAAGAGAAAGAGCAACATGAAGAAAAAACAATTCGAAACTTCAGGTTCGCCCTCGTCAGACTAGCAGTTTACCGTTCTACACACTTTTTTGTTCAGATTGCACGCGTAATCTCAGAATTCTTGATAGGGAAAAAAGAACATGAGGAAAGTATCATGGTGCTGTGAGCTAGGTTAAAACTTCTGCGGGGGGGGGGGGGGGGGGGGGGGGGGGGGGGGGGGGGGGGGGGGGGGGGGG
>SOJA01000196.1 GCA_004376975.1 Candidatus Bathyarchaeota archaeon | reverse complement strand
GATTCTGGGTTCTACGAAATAGAATGGATGCAATTGTTCAGCGGATTGGTTTATTTCTATTATTTTTCAAACCAGTCTGATATCTTCTTTTCCAGCTTCAGCTCCAGCTTAATGCTCATTGAAGAGAACGTCTGCTCCAACGCGGTTGTCATGTTTCTAATATAGTCTTCTACATTGATTTCCATCACATTCTTCACATGATCCACGGGTTTTACGGTGAAGGTTTTGCCTTTATGGTTAAACGGCTTAACCTTGATGAAGTGCATAGTATCAC
Source organism: Candidatus Bathyarchaeota archaeon (assembly GCA_004376975.1). The sequence continues at coordinate 1,748 of SOJA01000196.1, read as the reverse complement.
CTCTGCCAACTTTTTCTCCTACATCTAATAGCTGAATAGCACATTGATATGGCTGCGGAGTCACCTTCACGTTTGCTGTTAAACGTTCATTTGGATCAAAATAGAGTCGTACGGAGTACACCAAATCTTCAAGCTGGACCCTGCGGCCTTTAAGCTCACTAACAGCTTGTTGAAAAACCGCAGCTATCCTTTTCTTCGCCAGCTCATATTCTTCAGGAGTTTTGACTTGGCTTAGTTCTTTCACACAGTCTTGAAACACTTCTTGAACAAATTTGGGCGAGTTGGATTTTACAGCTGTAAGCCCTTTGATGTCAGGTGTTCCGTCAAGTAATATGCCAAAGTAAGCTTTTTTCGCTGCTGAAAGGACGCAAAGTGAATACTGTTTGTCTATTGTTAGATCAAGTTTGAGTTTTTCCTTTGCTGTTTCGATGAGCCATTTTACTTGAGCTGGTTCTGGATTATCCAGAAAAATGGAGTCTGTGTCACCGTAAGTGGGATGGAGTCCTTTTGTTTCAGCCATGTTCCATGTTGTTTGCAACGCCCAACGTCCATAGCCTGTGATGCATTCCGCCAGCGGTGGACAGGCAAGTCCGTGAATCCTCACTGTCACACCATAGCTGGACACACTGATTAGTTTCAGAAGCTTAGCTAAGTCTTGGGCGTTTTTTCTTTCTTGCTCAGAGGCAGCTGTGCTTTTGGAAAGAGGCTTGAACCAGTGTATGCGAAGGTCTTTCAAGGCGCCAACAAGTACGGAGTAGAAGCCTCTTCTCTTCGTGCAAACCCAGTGTTGTTCGCATTCGTTAATCCTGTTCTTTCTGCATTCTTCGTGCGGGCAGTTCACGGTTTCGTAGGAAAGATTGTAACTATCAATACAGCTTGGGTATAGACTTTCAAAATCACAGACAACTGTGTTGAAATAGACTCCTGCTTTCGGCTGAACAGTTAACGCACCTGGGACCCGATGTGTTTCTAGGCCTCTGCGCAGTTCTGTTGACGTTGGAATCAATACATTATTTTTTCTTAGGTAAGTGTAAACCATGGATTTTATCCAGTTGCTCACTCTGCGGCTTTGATGAGCCTCAGTAACTGGAATGTTCGCTATTCTCGCCAACGTAAATGCAGCTTGCAGGTTTTCAGAAATGGTTTCTTTTAAGCCCAGTTGCTCAGGTTTAACTCTGGGTACAGGTTGATGAAGAAGACTAAACCAGTATTTAATTTGCGCAAATTTCTGCGGATCGGTGGCTTTGACTTCTGAAAAGGTGCTTTCAAACTTGCCTTCAAGTTCTTGAGGCATATTGTCAACTATAGTGTACTGGTTTTCTTTCATTGTGTAGGTTGCGCCGAAAATTAGGTTATGATCGTAGATGTAGCTTTTGGTGTATTCAATTTCAGTTTCCCAAGCTTTCCTGAATATCTTGCCGGCTTTTCGGATAGCGTCTGGAGTGTAAACTGTGACCTTTGTCAATTCTTCCAATTCGTTCATGAACAAATTTCTTTTCTTTACGACTTCTACTTCCCCGTGTAAGCTTCGGATTCCTTCTTCATCCGTTTTGGACAGTGGATGTGGGAGGAAGAAGCATGGTTTATAGTCTGAGTCTCTCGTTTCCAGTATCTTGTCCTTCTTAGCATGATAAAATCTGAGTACAACGATTCTTCCTTCAGCTTTCGCATCCAAGAGATAGCAGAAATCCAACGTTCTTTTTCACTGATAATACACTTGGTACTTTTCCAAATAACTGTTTCCGAGA
>SOJA01000060.1 GCA_004376975.1 Candidatus Bathyarchaeota archaeon | reverse complement strand
ATAGCGCAAGGTGTCGCAATTATTCCAGGCATTTCAAGAAGCGGTGTTACCATATCCACAGGATTGTTGAGGAAAGTGAAGAAAGAGACAGCCTTCAAGTATTCGTTTCTACTCTCCATACCCGCGGTGATAGGAGCAACAATCGCAGAATCTAGAAACTTAGTGGTCAGCAACGTAGACATGGCCACTATGTTTCTCGGTGTAATAACATCAATGATCGTAGGCTACGTATTTCTCAAATTGTTACAGAAGATAGTTATGAAGGAGAAGTTTCACCTGTTCGCGTATTACTGCTGGATAGCCGGATTAGTAACAATCGCTTTCTACTTTTTTTGAGAGAGAACGATGATGCCGTACAGACTAGCAACTTCAGCAACGAGCGTAAGGTTTAATTGAAATAATCGAGTGTGGTCTAGTTTTGTGGTATACATGGGCCTTGCAGTTGAATGTAACGCACTTGTGAAAGACTTCGGCGACGTTAGAGCCCTCGACGGCTTAAGTTTTCAAGTTAAGAATGGAGAAATTTACGGTCTTATTGGTCCTAATGGAGCTGGAAAAACAACCGCGCTTAGGATTGTCTCAACGTTGCTGTTGCCTACTTCGGGTTCTGTGAAAGTTTTTGGTCAAGATGTGGTTGATGATGCTTCTGAGATTCGTAGGGTTATAAGCTATCTTCCTGAAGAGGCGGGAGCTTACAAAAATCTGTCCGGTTATGAGTACTTAGAGTTTATGGCAAAGTTTACCACAGAAGACAAAGAAGTGATTAGGAAGACTGTTGAGGTTGCAGCAAGGATTTCTGGGTTAGAAGAACGCCTCAAAGATAAGGTGAAGACGTACAGCAAGGGTATGAAAAGGCGTCTTCTTGTTGCAAGGGCTCTTATGACGAAGCCTAAGCTTGCAGTGTTGGATGAACCTACTAGCGGGCTGGATGTTCTTCACTCCGTTCACGTGAGAGGACTTGTAAAGCAATATGTGGAAAACCAAGGGGTTACGGTGCTTCTTTCAAGTCATAACATGCTTGAGGTCGAGCATCTATGCGACAGGGTGGCTCTCATAAATAAAGGCAAGATGGTAGCTGAAGGTTCTCCAGCTGAACTTAAGAAAAGTGTGAATGCATCAAATCTTGAAGAAGTGTTTGCGAAGGTGGTTGGTTTTGTTTAAGGGTTTGTTCAACATCATTGTGAAGGAAGTTAAGGAGTTAGTTAGAGACCCGAAAATCCTCTTAGGCATGATAATTGTCCCACTAATAATGTTTCCATTAATGGGATTCGCGATTCAAACTTCAATGGAGACAGCGGAAGAAAGCATGAGAAGCATTTCAATCGCAGTAATGGACCTTGATGAAGGACCTGTTGCTGAAAATCTCACGAATTTCTTGATAGCTCTGAACGTTATAATTGTTGAGGTTGATGATTTGAATTTCACTGAAGCGGTTAACTACGTTCAGCAATCAAACGTCACTGGGCTTGTAGTCATACCTTCTGGTTTCAGCAACAACATCACGGAGGGTTTAAAGGCAGAACTAGATGTTTACACGGTGTTTAGGGGCGGGGGCATAGTCGAGTCTACTAGTTCCTCGATGATAAGTGCTCTATTTGAGACATTCGAAGAAAGTCTGGTTGTTCAAAAAGTTGGTGAAAAATTTCCTGAAACCCGAGAAACTGTTTTGAATCCTATAGAGATGTCTGAAAAATCAATAATTAAAGGGAAACCGGTTAATGTAAACCCAGGTGTTCTTTTCGGGTTGATGATGTTGCAGTCCACTGGGATGCCCGTTGGTATAATGATGTTGCTTATTTTTGCGATGCAACTTGCAGCTACGTCTGTTGCGTCGGAGAAAGAGGAAAAGACTTTAGAAACTCTATTGACCTTGCCTATCAACAGGTTCACAATTCTGGCTGGAAAATTGACGGGTTCTATTGTTGTCGCAGTTATTGGTGCGGCAGCTTACATTGTAGGCTTCAATTATTATATGAGTTCTTTTATGGGGATGATGCCAACCGAAATCGGTGTAGACCTTGCAACGATAGGGTTGGCGCCAACACCGATATCATACTTACTACTCGGGGTTTCGCTTTTCGTGTCGCTGCTTTCAGCGTTAGCGTTAGCAATTTCAATATCCATTTTCGCTGAAGACGTTAGAGGCGCCCAAGCCTTAGTGGGACCTCTGTCCATGTTACTTGTCTTTCCAATGATTATTATGATGTTCACTGATGTCTACGCCTTGCCGTTTCCTCTGATGATTGTTCTGCTTGCGATACCGTTCACGCATCCGATGTTGGCGTCTAAGGTAGCTTTCACCGGAGATTACCTAACCGCTGTCATAGGCATCGTTTACGTATCAATCTTTACCATCGTAGTGCTCTACATTGCGGCGAGGCTGTTTGGCACTGAGAAAATCTTGACAGCAAAACTAAAGTTTAGAAAGCTGAGGTTCAGGAAACTGAAAAAATAGCTTGGAATTCATTTGTTATTTCATAGAGTAATTTTGTGAGTTTTCGCTAAAGCGTATCCGATAATTAACCCTGCCACGAGTCCACCGAAATGCGCGATTATGTTGACACCAGCTGACATGCTCAACATCAAAAGAAAGAATGAAAAGATCAATGCTCCTATGATTGATTCGCCGAATGTTTTTCTTAGGTAGATCACGACTGCGCCGAATATTCCGAATATCGCTCCTGAAGCACCAGCAGAAACTATGAAGGGAGACATTAACAAAGTTAACAAGTTGCCAAGTAGTCCAGATGCAAAATAGATTGCGAAGAACTCTTCTGTGCTGAAGAGGTCCTCAGCTCTGATGCCAAAGATGAGAAGGAAAACCATGTTGCCAAAAAGATGAAGCAAGTTGATGTGAACAAACATGGACGTGAAAAGCTGCCAATAACCACCGCTCATAACGAAAGCATTGTCTTGACCTAACCACAGAAGCACATCTTCGTTTATGGTAAAAGGGTTGCCACTAACAACTGCTGTGTAGGCATAAACCAACACGTTTGCGATGATTAAGGTGTTAGAAGGCGTAAGTTTGAACAAGGACCATTCACCCAGTCTTATTTCATACGAGTGCTCACGAACATATATACACATATCGTGTCAGACTTCTTCAAAGCACCGCAAAACAATTTTAACCAGTTAGGCACTAAGCAGGGGTATGAGATTCGATGTTTCACTCCCGCTAGCCCTCTTTCTGATCACGGCGGCTGTACTATTTCTCTACACCAAATTCGGAGAAAAAGTCAAATCTCTTCTGGGTGGAAAGGAATTCACGACCCGACACACGGTTCTGTTAGTAGTAGCAATGGGCGCCATGATAACTGTTCTCGGATGGACAATTATACAAATTCCGGATATGGCTATAATGGTTTTGTTCTTGTATGCCTATTCTATGATCTTGTTCTTGTTTACGTATTTGGTTGTGCCAAAATGGTACTTGGCAGTTCTAACTCCAGCCTTGTTCATCGCCCTGTACGTTTTGTATAGAGATACATACCTGTGGACGCCTTACCTGATGAACCTCTTTGCAATAATATTTGCCATATGTATCTCAGTTTACATGGGAGGGTTGTTCTCATGGAAAACCACTACCCTCTTCGTTGTCCTTCTAACTCTTATGGATATAGTTCAGGTTCTAATCACAGGATTTATGGTGGAGTCGAGTGAGAGAATGATTGCGCTACAGCTACCTGTGATGATCATCGTACCAACTTTTCCATCTGAAGGCTATATAATGCTCGGGTTAGGCGACATATTTCTCTCAGGGCTTCTTAGCATTCAAACCATGCAAAAATATGGAAAGAAGTTCGGACTTGTATCGGCAGGGACGATTGCCATCGTTTTCTTGTTACTTGAGACCATTTTAATAAATTACAACGTTGGATTTTTTCCAGCAACAGTCTTTGTTATAAGCGGCTGGCTGACTTCGTTAGGAGCAAGATATCTCTACAAATCACTCTCACGATTGTAGCGAGTTAGAATAAGCGTTTTCAACGTGAATAGTGTGTTATTTTCTTCTTAGATTCACGTCTTGAGTAAGTCAATGAGCTTTGGCATGAGTTCGGTGCCGTGCTTCAAGACACCTAGGCTTCCTTTTTTGCATTCTTTTTCACAGAATTTGTAAACGTTATCCTTTTTGATTTTGTTACCTGATATGACGATTGGAACAGGATCGTCGCTGTGGGTTTTTAGTTTGCATGGAGTTGAATGATCCGCTGTAACGCAGATAACGTGGTCTTCTAGTTTTATTTCTTTTAGTAAATTTCCAAAAAAGTATTTGTCAACCGTGGCGATAAGTTGAGTTTTGAGCCTGAAGTTCCCATCATGACCTGGTTCATCTGTGCCTTTGATGTGTATGTAAAAGCAATCATAGGCGGGTAACAGATGAAGTAGTTTCTTTACTCTTAGTATGCAGTCCTTTTTGAGGTCGTGAGACGGGGGTGGAAGGTCAACAAGGTGCATACCGGTTAGTTTGGATATTCCTCTTTCTACAGGCATGTCGACGAGAGAAACGAAATTGACGCCATATTTTTCATTAATGTTGAAGAATTTCGGCAAACAATGGCCTGCATCCCTCATAAGTATAACATTTGCCTTCAACCTTCCTTCAGCAACGCGCCTTTTGTTTATTTCATGTTCATCTAAGATGTCATGACTTTTTTGGACGAATTCGTTTACAAGTTCTGCAGATATCTTAGCTTCGTCGGTTTTGTCCAGTGGCTTGCATTTTTTAAGTATCATTTCAACCGTAGTTTCTGCTACGCCAAGCTTCTCCATTCTGGAGTAGGCGGGGTCGGTGTTTGTAATTTTGCTTGATAGAGTTCTGTTTTTGTTTCGTATGACCAAAACTCCTCGATGGCCTATGGTATTTTTAAATTCAAAATCTACTGGATGCGACTCCAATCTTACCTTCTTGTTTACAGCTTTACTTAGTTCTCCAGCCTCTTCGGTTGTTAAATCTCGCCCCACTCTTCGATCAATAATCTTGTTTTCACTACCTAATGTTGCAAAGTTACATCTTAAGGCGAGGTCGCCGTCCTTCACAACTACGTCTGCACCAAACGCCTCTAAAATCCCTCTACCAGTGGAGTATTTGAAGGGGTCGTATCCTAGAATGGAGATAACAGCTACGTCGCTTTCAGGAGCTATTCCCTTTCCAACGGTGTACATCATTCCTGTTTTTCCTTTTTTTGCAAGAAAGTCCATGTTAGGAATTTCAGCAGCCTCAAGCGGAGTCTTATTTCCCAGTTCCTCAATTGGCAAGTCGCCTATACCGTCTATGACTACGTAGATCAACTTCACAAGTTACGCCTCCACTTTACGTTGAGAACCTCCTATACAGAGTATTTGATATATTAACAGTTAAAATATAGTTGGATGGAGAAAAAGATGCCGAACGAAATCCGAAAAGACTACATCCTAGACCGCTGGGTAATCATAGCCTCTGAAAGAGCGAAACGCCCAACAGATTATTCGAGTAAGCCATCTGAAGGAACAGAGACGAAAGCATGCCCTTTTTGTCCGGGAAATGAGAGAAAGACACCGCCCGCATTTCTTCTTTACCTTCCCTCTGATGGAGGCATAAAAAGGGAGAAAGACTCTGACGGAAGAAGAGTTAAAAATTGGCTTGTAAGGTGCATTCCAAATCTGTATCCAGCTCTTAGTCCTCGTAACTCCATTTCTTTAGTTGAAGATGATCTTCATAGAAGAAGGGACGGTGTTGGAGCGCATGAAGTCTTAATAGAGTCGCCTAATCATGATGAGCATCCGAGCAGTGCTAGACTTGAGCAAATCGAGTTGGTTGTGCAAGCTTACTTGGATAGGTTGAAGAGTCTTTCAAGGTGGGAATACGTTTCCATTTTTAGAAATCATGGAAAAGAGGCTGGGGCTTCACTTTCTCATGCTCACAGTCAAATAATAGCAACTCCAATGGTTCCTGAGCGAATCTCAGATGAACTCGCTGCTTGTAGGAGCTGGTTGGAAAAAAAGGATGCCTGTCCTTACTGTGAAATGATCGAGGCAGAGCGCGGTAGTCCCAGATTTATTTTTGAAAACCAAAGTTTCATCGCATTTGCTCCATGGGCAAGCGTCTATCCATTTGAGTTTTGGCTTCTTCCCAAAAAGCATCAGCACACGTTGTTGCAACTGGATGAAAGAGGGAAGAGAGATTTTTCTCGTGCTCTTAGAATGTGTTTTGGCAGTCTCGCAACGATCCTGAATGATCCGCCGTACTCCTATGGATTCCACATAGCTCCAACTCATGGGCAACATGAATGTTTTCACTGGCATCTTGAAGTTTACCCTAAATTGTCAATTCAAGCTGGATTCGAGAACAGCACGGGTATGTTCATAAATGTTACGCCGCCGGAAGTGGCTGCGCAGAGTCTGAGAGAATCACTTCCAAATCTTTAACCAAAAAACACGGTTGCTATTTCATAAAGCTTCAAATCAACGGTCTTTCGCTTACCGACAACATCTTTTAACGGAACAGAAACAATCTCATTTCCTTGTATGGCAACCATACGTCCAAACTGGCCTTGGTGGACAAGGTCTATGGCAGCGATTCCGAATCTTGTGGCCAAAATCCTGTCAAAGGCTGTTGGAGAACCACCTCGTTGAAGGTG
>SOJA01000091.1 GCA_004376975.1 Candidatus Bathyarchaeota archaeon | reverse complement strand
CATCTACATCAACACAGGGTATAAGAACAAAACAAACATATAAATAAAATGGTGCCTATACAATACCAGAGGAAAACAAAAATGAAAAAACAGCAAAGTCAACCGCTAGAGACACAGGGTATAGCAAAGAAATACTCCAACAACCAACACAAACACCATTCTAAAACAGACAACACAACAGAATTACTAAGCCATAGGTCTGGTATCCTAGACCATCAGCGGAGAATTAGACTCAGGATACCCGCCAATTCTCCTATGCTAGACGACGACCCCACAGGTGAATCCAGTAACCTTTGTAATATAATCTCAAATTTTAAGGCTTTCCTCTCTGTTGCCTTGAATCAAGAATAGGAGACTGTTCATAATCATGCTTGGAAGATCAAGACGTTTGCAGAAGATTTTTATGTTTGTACTTCCATTGCACTCGAACAGCCTTGAGGGATTTTAATGAAAAGAAGAAACAGGCTCCAAATTATGGCAGAAATATTGAGTTTATGCAAGCGACCACAGGCGAAGACAAAAGTGATGTATAGTGTGAGTCTATCATGGAAAGTTTTAGTGAAGTATCTCTCCTACCTTCAATCACAAGGGCTACTGGAAGTTCATAATAGCCCAATTAAATATGCTACAACTCCAAAGGGGCTTAGTTTCGTCGGAAAATGGACAGAATTGGCAGAACTCATTTAGCTCTGCATATCTGCATTTTAGAACACAATATCTTGACCAGACAAAATAACCAAGCGTTCGTTTTTGACGTTTTGGAACGTATTAAGATGTTACTATTTTTGGTTAATGCAATGGATTATTTCGCTATCTATCAGTATTCAAATCAGAACATTTCAGTCATGTCAATCATTATCACAATTGAATAGACGTAGCCAATATCCTACCACATTATTAAAGCAGAATACTGCTGTGTCGGGGGATTAGAAAAAAAGGGAAGATATGTGTCAATGTCGTGGTTTTAAGTTGTTAGTACGCTGCGTGTTAATGGCGAAGATTCAAATTCCGAAATTAACTCCAACCCTTTCTCAGTAGTTTTATACAATCTGCCATATCCTTCGACAAAACCTTTGGCTTTTAGAAAACCAAGGTATCTGTTGAATTGCTCGCAACTTAATGAAACTGAGCTGATCAGATGTGTTTTCAACATGCCTTTTCTTGCGGCTCTCAAAATGGTCACTGTAATTACCAGAGATCCCCTTCTCCCTGACGGAAAATCCAACTTCATGGCTTATCTAGATATATTATAGAAGTATTTTCTATAACATAAACCTATTTGTTGACACCAATCGTAATGTCATTTTAGTCCTTTTGACTGGGCATATAACTGAAATATTATTAGCTCCCTTGTATATGATTATGAAAGATGTTAAAGGGAAACGGTAGAGTCTTTGGTCCTTGGGATAGTATTCGCGGTTGCAGTGCTCATTTCAGGAATATTTCTTTTAACTGTTTCTAGTGACAAGGCCGTTGAACACTCGGTTCATTTTGCTTCTGCATTAGGAATTTCTTCTCTCATGATAGGTCTCATACTAGTATCTATTGGCACCGACTTACCCGAAATCGCGAATTCAATCGTTGCATGTTCAAGTGGGCACTGAGATATTGATGTAGGAGATTCCATTGGGTCAGTCCTAACGCAGATCACGTTGATATTGGGACTTATTCCTTTTCTAAGCAGAAAATTCAAAGTAAAAAGAAGGGAAGTCTTAGTGATAGGTACCTTTGAGGTTTTGGCACTCATACCAGCTATATCTATAGCACTAACCGGGTTCACGAGAGTGAAGGCATTCTTGCTGATAGCCAGTTGACCAATTTTCCTTTTAACAATAAAGAAAACTACGGCAAAGGACATTGTGAAAAAGAAACCATTAAAAACGCAAACTGGAAGGCACTATCTCATCCACTTGGTGATAGCTGCTCTAAGTTATGTTGGTGTTGCAGTTGGTGCGTTAGCAGTCGTTCAATCGGTAATCAGTCTGTCGAACGAGTTAGGCGTACCCGAATTTTTCATTAGTTTTTTTGTGCTGGCAATCGGTACATCGCTTCCTGAG
>SOJA01000195.1 GCA_004376975.1 Candidatus Bathyarchaeota archaeon | reverse complement strand
GGCGGTGACTTGGACGCAAGCGACCTAGGACACGTAGGCATCTACGACGTAGTAAGCATCACCGGCAAATACGGAATGGAATGGGGAACACCACCATGACGCTAGAAATCAAAACCCAAACACTACCCTTTTTTTCTGGCCAGTAAATTCCTACAGGTAAACACAAAACTTGATCGCAAAGCTGAAAAATCTATGACTATTACGTAATGCTTGCCTACATTTTGCCACTGGAAAGTCGCGATTTGAATATGGTTATCATCATGAAAGCGTAAGGCTTTATAGAAAGCGGAAATAAAAGAGTGCTTGGTTTTCAGTTTGATGGTAGGTGTCGTTGGAAAGCCGAATACTGGAAAATCAACGTTTTTCAGTGCTACAACTCTTGCACCAGCTAAGATTGCAAGCCATCCATTCACAACAATAAAGCCAAACAGGGGAATTGGATATGTTCGAACACCATGTGTATGCAAAGAATTTAATGTTCAAGATAATCCTGTCAACTCCCTATGCCTCGACGGGATAAGACTCATCCCTGTTGAACTAATTGATTGTGCTGGCCTTGTGCCTGGTGCATGGCAAGGAAGAGGTCTGGGAAACCAGTTTCTAGATGAAATAAGAAAGGCAGATGCTTTAATCCATATCATTGACGCTTCAGGCGGAACAGATTCCGAAGGAAGAGTATGCAAATCTGGTGAACACGACCCATTGGAAGATGTGAGGTTTCTGGAAAATGAAATAACCATGTGGATGGCAAACATACTTAAACGAGACTGGTCTAAAATCGCGAGAACCGTGGAAGCGGAATCAAAAGAGGATCTTTTCTCTTTGCTGGAAGAAAGATTAAGCGGCTTAGCAATAAAAAGAAGCCACATATTTGAGGCAACAAGGAGAACAGGGTTGAATGCTGATAAACCCGCAGCTTGGAGCGATGAAGATTTTCTGAGATTTGTGGATACGCTAAGGCAAATTGCCAAGCCAATGTTAATAGTAGCTAACAAGATAGACGTACCAACAGCCTATGAAAACCTAAAAAAACTACAGAAATTGAACTATCTTGTGATACCCTGCTGCGCAGAAGCTGAACTTGCGATAAGAAGAGCATCAGAAAGAAAGCTAATCGAGTACAGACCTGGAGACTGCAACTTCAAAATAAACAAGCTAGATCAACTGAATGAAAGCCAGATCAAAGCGTTGGAAACTATAAGGGAAAAAATTCTAATTGAATTTGGGTCAACAGGTGTTCAAGAAGCAATAAACGCGGCTTTTTTCAGGCTTTTAAGTATGATTACTGTCTATCCAGTTGAAGATGTGGAGCACCTAGCAGATCATGAAGGAAGAATTCTTCCAGACGCCTATCTTGTGCCCTACAAGACAACAGCGCGTCAACTTGCATATAGAATTCATACTGAAATCGGGGAAAGTTTCATCTATGCAATTGAAGCAAGAGAGAAAAAAAGGGTGGGAGAAGACTACATTCTCAAAGACAGAGACGTTATCTCAATCATAAGCGCCAAAAAAAGAGCTTGAGCAACTATTTACCGAAACGTCTTTTACGTCTTTGAAAGGTTCTAACAACCCGCAAAAGATCTATATGCCTGAAGTCTGGCCAGTAAATGTCTAAAAAGCATAATTCACTGTAAGCCGACTGCCATAATAGAAATCCGCTTAATCTTTCCTCCCCAGAGGTTCTAATAATCAGGTCTGGATCTTGCTTTGACATGTGTGACGTGTACAAATACTTCTCAAACGTTTGTTCATCTATTTCCTCTGGATCTAGTTTTCCATCATGCACCTTCTTTGCAATTTTCTTCGCGGCATCCACAATCTCCGCTCTCCCACCATAGGCAAGAGCAATGTTGAAAAAATGTTCGTCATAATTTCGGGTTGCATTTTCTACATCCTTTATCAGCTGCCGCAGATCCATCGGCAGGAGACTTAACCTGCCTATGACTTTTACATGAGTCTTGTTTTTGTGTATGCGCTCATCAGTCAGAATCTTCCGGAATTCTTCTTGTGCAATCTGCATTATTTCTCCAACCTCGTTACTTGAGCGGCTGAAGTTTTCAGTAGAAAAGGCATAGAGAGTTATCGATTTAACGCCTAGTTCCATACACCAATCGAGAAGCTGCTCAACCTTTTCAGCCCCTTTTTCATGACCAAACCATGGGTTAAGATCTTTTTCTGAGGCCCACCTTCGATTTCCATCCAGAATTATAGCTATGTGTTCTGGTTTCACACTGTTCTTAACTTGGTGCCACAGCCACTTCTCATAGAGCTTGTATGCGCCAATAACTGAAAGGAAACCTTTAAGCATTTGTTATTCAAACCTCGCATTTTCAAGCGCATTTACACATGAACAATTACGTTTGCTAGGTAAAGTCCTTATAGTTTCAATTAAAGTTTGCTCGATTCGCCGAAGAACACTCTCTGAAATTTTTGAAACTTCAAGGGTTGTCAAGTGTTTTTGGATGCCAGCTGCCATGTTAGAAACGTAACAGATAGACGCATAACACATTTCAAGCTCCCTAGCAAGAACAACTTCGGGAACACAGGTCATCCCAACAACATCGCAGCCCAAAAGCCTAAACATTTTGATCTCCGCAGGGGTTTCGTAACGAGGTCCCTCAGTGCAAACAACTACAGCTTTATCCCAAACAGGAAATCCAAGTTTCTCCGCTGCCTTTATTAGCAGTTCACGAATTTCCGGACAATAGGGCTGAGAAACATCAATATGAGTCACTGGAGCTTCGTTGTAAAAGGTTGCTGAGCGCAGTTTTGTAAAATCAACAAAATCGTGAGGAACAACAATATCACCGGGTTTGAAAACAGTGTTTATTGCACCCACAGCGTTTGTTGCCAGTATTCTCGTCACACCAAGTTCATATAACGCATAGATGTTCGCCCTGTAATTGACTTTGTGTGGAGGAATGGAATGATTTTGCTCATGTCTGGGAAGAAAAGCCACGTTTTTTCCACCTATTTTTGCAATATAGAGGCGTGGGGGGATTCCGTACGGTGTTCCTAGACGCAGCTCCTTGGCATTTCCAAGTAACCTTTCGAAACCGGTTCCGCCGATAATCGCAGTTTTAATTTTCTTCAAACTCTTCAACTTGCTCTTCAGTCTCCCTGAAAAATCCTCTTGCAGATCGGTGGACAATAAGAACAATCAGAGCAGAGGCAATGCCTATCAGAATACCGATAATTATTGAGAAGAGAAGTTTTTCATAGCCAGCTTCAGGCTCAATCAGCACCGCTGAAGTCCCGTTGAGTATCCACCTGGACCAACCAATCAAAACTATCAACGCTGCGTTACGCAGTAACCTAGCATCACGTTTGAAATACAAATTAATTGTTTTTCCTAATAGTGCCACACAAATGCCTACAACTATAAGATCCATTGAACCTTCAATGAAGTGACCAGTAACTTTTGGTAGAATGTTAAGCCAACTAGGCAAATCCTCTGGAGGGGTCATAATTGCTATTGCAGCATTTGTCCAACCCAGATAGACGCTAACTACTATACACAATACTCCAGCGACAGCAGAGAAATTTGAGATTTGAACTGGAAGAGACGGTGGAGAATACTCTCTAATCCATTTATGGAGATTTCTTGCTGCTTTGTCAACTCCGAATCCTTTTACAAGCATCAACACGCTTAACACAAAGACTAAAGCTATCCAATATTGGTATAGCATGCCAAAAATTGAGAGAATTCCCAAGATTAGAAAAAGCAGTCCAGGTACCCCAAGTGCAACGCGGGAGTAGCGTGGGTTTTCCATTATCATTTTCAGGTATCGAGTGAACAAGGCGGCTGTTTCCTCGATCGATTTGCTGTGTTTCACCACTATTCTTCTAACCGATGAAACAGGCACTCTTGACTCTATAAGTGGTAGGACAGCCTCATCTGAATATCCATCAGTAACTAAGATGACTTCACTTGCTGGAAAAGAAATGAGCAAGTCACTGAGTTCAGCGGCTATTTTTCTATCTGCACCGACTCCTCCAAGTTCGGAACCAGAAATAGTTGCTATTTCAAAAACTTCTTCTGGGCTACTCTCGTCTTGCAAACGGTCATAAACACGCACCGCCTCGAACATTGCATTTGCATCTGGCTCCTCAGGATCTTTTAAAGCTAGAGCTACAGCCGCGTTAAGATTTTCCTCTCTTCCGACAACCGGAGTCTTAATCTCAGCCTTTGTTCCTAAATCACTATCTCTATCCACACACAAGATGAGAATTCTTTTTTGATCCTTTTCTTCTTCTGTCATCTTGTTTCTTTTTTCTCCAGTATAGCTTATGTCTTTTCACTTTAATTATGTGTTGCCTTTCCTTCCCCTGCGAGGATTTGAAACTCCTCCCAAGTCAATTGTTTGCCTCGCTTCAGTTTTTCTTTTGCTGTTTTTTCAATTTTTTTCCTTAGAGCTTCTTCAATTTTCTTTTTCTCTTTATCTTCTTCCTTTTGAATCTTCTCTTTGATTAATCTCATATGGTTTAGAATGTCTGATATTTCTCGTTGGATAGGCATTACTCTTTGCCTTGTTTTCACATAACTTTTGTGCAGTTTATCTGCTTCTATTTCAAGTACTCTGACTTGACCGAGTTTATCCAGCATTTTGTTATGAGTTTCTTGGCTCTTATGTGCCGTTTCTGCTTGTTTTTCATAGTAAAGCCTGTTTTCGGTTTTTAAAGTTTTCAAGTCAGTCTGCAAGTGAAGCATTTTTTCGTGCACCGTCTCAAGTCTTTTATAGATGTTTATTTGAATTCCAAGTTGGTTGACTTGATCAACAAGTTCTTTTTCTTCTTGCAGGCTTAGAGTTGTAGTTTGGATTTCCCATTCTATGTCTTCTAGTTTTTTCTGCAGAGTTTGAAGGCTTTTTGAAGGCTTTCTCTTGCCTAATATCGCAATTTGTTGATGTAGTTGCTTTGTTTCCTCAATTTTTTCACTAATCTTGGTTTTTGCGTGTTCACGAAGCTGCTTTAGTTCATTGACTTTTTCGTTTAGTTTATCTCTTCTGCTTCTTATTTCCCGTATTTCAGCACGTAAATTTCTAGTTTGCTCATTAAGCTTGTCCCTTTTTTCCGCCCATTCTTCTGCTTCAACATTCAGCTTATTCTTTTGTTCTCCTAAAGCTGAAAGCTTTTGTTGCAATTCCACGATTCTTTGGGCATTCTCATTGATTGACAACTATTTCTTCCCCTTTTATTTCATCCACCCCAGAATTCTTTGAACTAGCTCCATTCCATCCTTTGACGTGAAACACTGTTGATTTCAATTTTTCATCGAGCTTCCAATTCTCCATAATGCCCTCTTTAGCTCTTCTAAGGAACAGCTGTTTGTACATAAATAGCCCTCTTCGTTATTATCCTGTGGTTTTATCTAAATTTACACCTCGTTTAAACATTATTTCGAGGGATTCATTGGCTTCTAAGCCTTTAAGTTCATTAGCTATTTATGCTAGCTTGCAACCCATCGTGGGGAAGACCAGCAAGCATACCAGTTGTTATGATCCCTCCAAACGTTCATTTGTCGCCAAGATAAATCGTCAATTGTTTTGTAGTGTTTTATATGTCATTTTGGTTGGTGTTTTTCAGCCTAGCATGCATAATGCCCTCAACGTTAAAGACTGGTTCTTTAGGGTTCTATTCCAGCCAATCGTGTTTCCCGTCGCATTTTATGATGTAATGTCTTCTGCAATGTGGACAGTCGTATTCACCAACTATGTGAACAGTGCCCTTTTCAGCCTCCCCATTTGTGCTCATAGATTTATCTTCTTTTTTGGTGCGTTGAATTTCTCTGATTCGATCTTCAACTTCATCTTCTGTAAGTTTTGACCGTTTAATCTCTTCGATAATCTGCTCTTGCTCTTCTTCTGCAGGCAATTTTGTCACTATAGTTTCAGCCATTTTCGGAGTTATCGGGGATTTCGACTTCAGAAGCTCCTTCTTGATACTTTCCGGAGCCTTTCGCAGAACCTTGATTGTTGTATAAGCTTCTTGGGCTTTTAATTGGCCTTTTTGTATTTTTTCAACGATTTTTTTTCTCTCCTCAACGGGTAAGCCTCTAGATCGGGATATAATGTAAGTTGGGATCGAAGATGAAATTCCCTCTTCATTATGTCTGAACTCCCAGGCTTCAAGATCATTATCTACATTTTGTAAAGGAACACCTATTGCTCTTGCCAATTCAGACTTGCTTTCGAAGCCAAACTCCTCTCTGTTCTCCCACAGTTCATAAACCGCATTTTCCCGTTCAACATCAGTCAAATTCCTCCGGTGCAGATTTTCAATTAAAGATTCCAGCAAAACCCTTTCATCATCAATTTCCTTAACTATACATACAATTTCTTTAAGACCAGCTATCTGTGCAGCTCTCCACCGCCTTTCCCCTGCGATAATCTGATAATTAAACCCGCGGCGTCTAACTACTATAGGTTGAATAACACCAGCATCCTTGATTGAATCTGCAAGATCTTTCAGAGATTCCTTTTCGAAACTTTCCCTCGGCTGAAATGGATTTGGCTGAATCTCACCAAGAGGTATAACTTTCAATTCCATAACAGTGTCACCTTCTCTACTCTTCCCTATTTCTTCGCTGCATGAATATTCATCTTCATTTTTTGCTTTCGAAGTTCAAATATTGTTTCTGCGCCTATTCTTGCAGATACTGCGCATACACTGGGACACTTATCGAGGCCACC
>SOJA01000214.1 GCA_004376975.1 Candidatus Bathyarchaeota archaeon | reverse complement strand
AAAGCCTAAAGGAGACTTTATATGCCCCAACAACTTACATTCAAGGTTATCGGTGAGAATACAATCCATTGCGGTGGCTGCGAACGAACTGTGGTATTTACCCTGAAGCGTATTCCCGGCGTCCGTGAGGTCAAAGCGGATCACAACACCCAACTGATCGAGGTCAGTCTAGCCTCTAAGGAGATCGATCAAGAGAAGTTGATCGCTGAACTTGAATGGATTGGTTACCATGTAGAACCGGTGTGAATCAGCCTTCAACCGGAGTCAGCTGACTGTGTAGTATTTGTAGCTATCAATGACACGGTCAATAGGCTGGAACTGACGAAAACCGGCGTTGAGATGTAGACTTATCTTGGCATAAGCGTATGAAACGCTGGATTGGGTAGCTGAAAAGGGCGATCAAGGCAGAATCTTGGGGCTAGCATGTTCCCAGCCCAAGTGCAGATGATCTAATGGAGATAGATTTGACACAAAAACATTACCCCACTTGTTTGAAATGATCCTAGTACTCTGTCAAAACTAAAAAGCATAGTTGGCAAGGAAATTGCTACCTGAAGAATAAAAAAGGTGGCAAAGATGAAAAAGAAACACATCATAAAATTATCAGAAGAAGAGAGAATCTACCTGGCAGAAAAGATAGCGTCGGGAGTGGACGCATCCAGAAATCTGAGAAGAGCAAATATAATGCTCAAGGCAGATCAAGGAGAACATGGTCCAGCATGGAGTGATGAGAAAATTAGTAAAGCCTTTGAAATTGGGAAATCATCCGTATATAAAATCAGAAAGCAATATCATGAAAGAGGAATGAAAGGAACAGTGAGCCGGAAAAAACCAGATCGGATCTATGAACGCTGTATAGATGGAGAAGCGGAGGCGCATTTGATTGCGTTGGCATGCAGCGAAGCACCAGAAGGACTTGAACGCTGGACTTTGCGACTGTTGGGAGATCAAATGATCGAACTGGCTTATGTAGAAAGCGTCTCCCATGAAACAATACGTTCCGTGCTCAAAAAAACAAACTCAAGCCTTGGCTGAATAAGCAATGGTGTATTCCACCAGAAAGAAGTGCAGCTTTTGTCTGTCAAATGGAAGATGTTTTGGAAGTTTATCAATGGCCTTATGATCCAAAACGACCTGTGGTGTGTATGGATGAAAGCAGTAAACAATTATTGGAAGATATCCAAACTGCTTTGCCAATGGAACCAGGAAAGATACAACGTTATGACTATGAATATGAACGACAGGGGGTTGCGAACCTATTCATGTTCTACGCGCCACTTGAAAACAAACGCCGCGTCAAAGTTACAGAGCATCGCTGTCGGTCAGATTGGGCAGAAGCGATGAAAGAATTATCTGATGAGGATTATCCTGATGCGGAGAAAATTGTGGTTGTAATGGACAATCTAAATACTCATTCCCCTATCTCATTTTATAAAACTTTTCCACCCGAGGAAGCACGTCGGTTGTGTGAGCGTTTTGAATTTCATTACACACCGAAACACGGTAGCTGGCTCAATATGGCAGAGATAGAATTCAGTGCTCTTGCCAGACAATGTCTTAATCGACGGATACCAAATTCTGATTGCCTGAATCGTGAGGTTCGTGCTTGGTCAATGCGGCGTAATGAAAAATCAGCAACTATCAATTGGCGTTTCACTAATATGGATGCTAGAATCAAGTTGAAACACCTTTACCCTCATTTTGACGTTTGACAGAGTACTAAGTACAATCACAAAAGTTATGCAACATTAGAACCGATAATCGATAGAACCAGTTGCGGTGTCCTGTTATAACGAGAGAAGAAATCATATGAAGCATTGATCAGCGCCTTAACATTTTCGAATATTTCACAGTGTGTTACTTCACGACGGAAGTGTCGCCACAACATTTCAATCGGGTTGAGCCACGGACTGTAGGTTGGCAAGTACAACAAAATTAATTGACCTGCAGCCCCTCTTACGACGGCTTCTACTTCATCGTCTTGGTGCGTCGAGGCATTGTCCCAGGCTACATAGATGATCTCATTGGGATGCTTGTCAAGCAAAGCTTCTAAGAGTTCGGCG
>SOJA01000218.1 GCA_004376975.1 Candidatus Bathyarchaeota archaeon | reverse complement strand
GCAGATTCGCCAGAGATATAAAATTCGCTGACGGAACACACACCGATAGGATATTTATGGAGCTTCTTTTGAAGCAGTGATGCCGAGGACCGGGTTTGAACCCGCGACCAGTGGAGATATCACCCGCAAATACATCTTTTTTCTTCAACAAAATATAAGAACTGAGAACCACTAAAGAAGCGACTCCGGTCTAAACGGTGAAAATGTATGAGCAAAAAACATGCTTACTCGTTAGTCTTGTTCGCAGTTCTCTGTGGAGTCTCGGCTCTAGCCTTTACGGCTCAAAGGGTTAAGGCGCAGCTTCTTACTGTGTACATCAGAGCAAATGGTGATGTTGATCCTGCGTGGGTACCAATTCAAAGAAATGGTGACATCTACACTTTCACAGGAAACATGACGGTTGACGGTGACGCCACAGGAATGATAATCGAAAGAGACAACATGACGCTGGATGGAGCTGGACACCATTTTTCACGATCACCCATGGCGATATATGCCATTGGGATAATGCTGACTGAAAGAAGCAACGTGACAATCAAGAATTTATCCATTTCCAAGTTTAGTGACGGTGTTTTCCTTAACTCTACATTCCAAACTACAATTGAAAATAACACTATACAAACAGAGTCTTCAGGCGTGACACTTATTTCTTCATCAAACAATACTATTTCTGCAAATAACATAACAGAAAACAATTCTGCAGGCCTTAAGTTGATCTCGTCTTCTTACAACAGTATTTTGCGAAACACACTAATGAACAACGGGCGTGGCGTTAGACTTGAGAACTCTTCAAACTCTAACACAATATCTCAAAACAAGATCGCAGGAGGTAACATTGCGGGTATTGATCTGTGCTCATTTGATTTATTTCAGGAGCATAACAGAATATTTGGAAATGAGATAGAAAGTAACAGATATGGCGTTCACTTCCTACTCGCATTCAATGGCACAATTAAAGGAAACAATATAGAGAACAATACCAAAGGTCTCGTAATCTACAGATCGCGAAACATTACTATTGCCGAAAACACCATGATAAGAAATACGGATCAAGGCATATATCTTGACATGTCCTACGATAGTAGAATCTATCACAACAATTTCGTTGACAATGGTTGTGCTCCACACCTATACTTCTCATCCGCCACGTGGGATTCTGGCTACCCCTCGGGCGGCAACTATTGGAGTGATTACAACGGCACAGATTTGTTTAGTGGGCTCTCTCAGGAGGGAACTGGAAGTGATGGGATGGGTGACGACGAATGTGTTATTGATAAGAACAACAAGGACAACTATCCTTTGATGGGTCCATTCCATAGTTTCAACACCTCCTTGGGAAAGCCTGTTAACATAATCTCCAACTCTACTTTGAAAGACTTTGAATACGAGCCCACTGGAGTAATCCGGTTTTACGTCTCCAACTTTACAGAGAGCCAAACATACGGATTCTGCAGAGTGACGATTCCTCATGATGTTCTGTCGCCCCCATACAATGTAACAGTCAACAGAGCCAACCCAATCTACTGGAACTACAAGCTCTACAACAACGGAACCCACACTTGGATCTACTTCGAATATGAACACTCGACACTTGAAGTAGTGATAATCCCAGAGCTTCCATTCTTCGCAATTCTGCCACTGTTCTTGACTACAACTCTGCTGGCAGCATTGGCTTATAGAAGAAAACGCCTCTGAAAGCTTAGAAACTCTCCCTTTGGCGGCCTGAGCATGTTTGAGAAAACCTAAGTAAAAAGAGGAGGAAATGAAGAGGTTGCAGAGTGCACCTAACGCGGCAAGTGCGTACGTTTTTCGTGTTCCATGAGAGCTTTGGCTTTGAGCCTTTTCGCCTCCAGTTTGGCATTCCTAAGTATGATGTTATCATAAGATGTGGAAACATCTGGATGCCTCTTCTCTTCTTGTAAAGTAAAGGGCAGCTCACTGCCTCTGTGCATTCCTAATGCCCTCATTACTCTGCTGGCAAAGGAGCCTTTTCTTAGTGGTTTGATCTTTCTCATTTGTTACCACCATACACACTATACACAAGGCGAAACATAGGTGTTGTGCCGTCATAAGACGG
>SOJA01000127.1 GCA_004376975.1 Candidatus Bathyarchaeota archaeon | reverse complement strand
GTCCCCAGCTTGAGTACAAGCCTTTTTCCCAAACATCATTATCCACAATTGTTGTCACCTTGACCGAATTAACTTTTCTCATTCATTTCACTCTTGCCTTTGCAAACTGTTAGTGTGATAGCCATCCTGGAGTATAAGCGTTAGAAACTGCGTCTCTTCTGGAGATGTATGGCTTAATATCGATTATCGGTGAATCTTTGAAGGCGTCCAGCCCCTTTACAGTCAATATGCAGTCTTCGATTTTCATCAATTCTACAACACACAAGCCGATTGGATTTGGTCGAGATGGGCTTCGGCAGGCGAATACGCCGACTTTCACACCGCTTGTACGTCCTCTTGGAACAACCTGTAATATGCTTCTCGCTTTTTTGTTATCTCGTAAATGAATCCAATAAAAAATTATTATGTGGGAAAAACCGTCAATCCCTTCCAGTGCGTCACGAAACTCTGGAAAAATCTGCACCTTAGCCTCGTTTTCACCCGCAACTTCAACGGTTCCAATAAATTTTAATTCACTTTTTCCATGCATGACACAATCTCCACATCTACTTTTTAATTGTGAACCTTAAAACCTTTTCAGGACAAGCCTCAACGCATCGACCACATAATATGCAATCCGTTGAATTACCAATGGCTTCTAGTTTAGTTATTCCCATAGAGCATGCTTGAAGGCAGGCATTGCATTTTTTGCATCTTTTTTCATCTAGACTTATGTTCACCATGCTTACCTTGTTGAATGCTCCAGCAATTGCTCCCATCGGACATAAATAGCGACACCAGAAACGACTAATCAGCAAAGCCAAAACAATTGTTAACGCAAGCGTAAACATGTGAATGTAAAAAGGTTTACCGACTGAAATACTTGGATTGAGTATATAGAAAGGTATAGCTCCGAAAAGGGAACCTGACGGACAAAACTTACAGAAAATGGTATCCATGGCATACCATGCGGCTCCCAACACGATAAATAATATAATAAATTTCATGTACCAGAAAGGTCTGGTTTTAAAGCTTTTGTCGCCTCTCAGAGAACTTAGTAAATCATGTAAAGCCCCAAAGGGACAAGCCCAACCGCAAAAAGCTCTTCCAAGAAGCATTCCGTAAACTCCAAGCGACCCAATTGTAAATAATGAAACCTGCCTATATATTACAAAGTTTTGAATTACGCCTATTGGACAGCCGAAAGCAGCGAACGGACAACCATGACAGTAAAGAAAAGGACAAACAAAACCCGTTTGCAGAATGCGGAAAAACCATAAATTGGAAACAGCGAAAGCAGTAATATTAGTGAGCCTTCTCATATCTCTTAATTTCACGTTTAGGTCGCCGCCTAACCTAAACCTATACAAGAAGTGCATGTTATTTTTACAAACATTTGTATTATGGGATAATCGTTTGCCCCTAAAACTATAAACGCCAGAAAAATTGCTAACAGCGGAAGTTTCAATTTCAGATCTCGATTAGGCTTCAGTTCTATGTCCTCCTATATTCACACATTAGTTACTCAATAAGTATTCTATTTCAGTTGACAGTTCTGATGGACTACTGTCCACGTTCCATCCAATATGTGTTTTGTATATAAACCCCTGTCTGTCAACTAATACTGTGGTAGGAGTATACTGGATACTGTAATCATCAGCCACGCTAGCTGTGCCGACAAGAATCGGCCAAGCGATTTGATTGTTATCTCTAAATTGCTGAAGAAGCTCGACTGTATCATGGTAGGGGTCGACATCTATTGACAGTATCATAAGGTTGTCACTGCTGTACTGTTCGTGAAGTTCTTTCAAATATGGAATCTCTGCTACGCATGGTGGACAGTGAGTATCAAAGAGGTTGAGGATTACAACTCTTCCTGTGAGATCTTCTAGTGCAACAGTTTTTCCATCTATGTCTTTCAACGTAAAAAGGGGAGCTTTTTGTCTGTTGACGTTAGAATTACCGCTTGGTGATGATTGTGTGTATTGCCAAGCGCCGTAAATTCCTATTATCAGCAAAAACATGAAAGCTACACCAAAGATTTTGCCTTTAGACCATCCTTTGCTTTTTCTAGGTTCTCCCTCCCTTCTTAAGCGTTCAGATTCTAATGCCTTCTGATGTTTTATAGCTGCTTGTCGTCTTTTTTCTTTCCAGCTTTCCTTTTTCTTCTTTTTCGTCATCTCAGTACCTTCAATTCATTTAAAGACGATGTTTTTAAAAAATGTTACTTGACTTTTCTTCTACTTGGCAGTCTCCGCATATAATGTTTGTTTCCCTCATATTCAAGCTCTACAAGTTTAGCTTCACCCAAGAGTTTTTCGATGACACGCCAATCAGCATTCGCCTTCTTTAAAAATTCTTTAACTGCTTCTTTTCGCATGGGATGCACCGATGTTATGCTCAGCAAGTCTTCTTCAGCGTTTCCCGTGAAAGCGAAGGCGTTGCCCTCGTAACCTATCAAATATTCACCTCTGCCTACGCCTAGTTTTTCAGAGAATACTTGAAAAGCAGTGTTTACGGTTTCTTCTTTGGCGGGTTTAACCCACTTTTCTGTTGGCGGTCTTGTTGGAATTGCAATGTAAGCCTTATCCAGCCTTTTCAGGTTTTTCAGGAAAATCGCTATCTTCTCAAGTTCTTCTTCGTAGTTTATATCGTCTATAAGCATTGTTTCACTGATGATTGTTCCTTTGAACTCGTTTGAAAACTCGGTTACGCCTTCTAACACAGCGTTTAACTTCAAGTTTCCATGGGGCCTGTTTATTCTCCTCCACAAATCTTCACTGACTGCATCCACCTTTAAAGAGACTAAGTTTGCGTCCAGCAAGTTTTCCTTTACATCATCCTGCCAAATCAGCGAAGCATTGGTTATAACAGCTATTGGAATCCCAATCTGCTTTAAAAAAAATATTGTCTTACCCAAATTAAGATCTAACGTTGGTTCACCATCTGGAACAAATGCTAGATAATCAATCACTTCTTCTCTTGAGACTGCTTCATCAACCTTCCTTTTGACTTCTTTGAATATGTCTTTTGACTTATAGAAAAATCTCCGTGCAGTTGTCATATTTACTGTTCTTCCGAGCTGACAGTAAACACACGAGTAGGAGCAAGTCTTCGGCGGAATGTTGTTAATTCCTAAGCTTTTTCCTAGGCGTCTTGACGGAACAGGACCAAAAGCCAGCCTTGCGCCTTCCAGACTAGCCACTTCCATGCTTTAAATTAGAAAGAATTCTTTCCCATAGTTTCACTATTTCTTCTGCAACATCACTTTCAGGAGCATATTCTACTACAGGCTTTCCGTTAACCATAGCTTCTGTAACCACAGAGTTAAAGGGAATTCTTCCAACAACCTTTACACCGTTTTCTTTGCAGAACCCCACAATTTTTTCAGTATTATCCTCATTTATGTCATACATGTTTACGCAAACAAGCGGTTTAACCTTGAAGTGCTTCAGCAACTGCAATGCCCTCTCAAAATCGTGAATCCCAGATAACGTTGGTTCTGTAACTACCAAGCCAGCATCAACCCCCGCAACTGAAGCTATAACGGGGCAGCCTATCCCTGGTGAACCATCTATTATAATCAGGTCGCTACATTCCCTTTCGGCTAGTGTTTTCGCGTTCTGTCTTACTAAGGTTACAAGCTTTCCAGAATTCGCCTCACCCGGATTGAGCAGGGCGTGAGCCATAAAGCCATGTTTGGTCTTTGAGCTGTAAGCATGTCCAGAAATTCGCTCAATCAAAGTTATAGCCTTTGCCGGACAGACAATTGCGCAAACGCCACAGCCTTCGCAGAAAATAGGGTCAATCTTAATGTCTTCTGTTATAGCATTAAATCTACATTTTTCCCGACACAAACCACATTCTGTACATGCTGATTCATCAATAACCGCTAGTTTTGCACCCTTAAATTCCTGCGTTTCAATTATTTCAGGATGCAAAAGCATGTGGAGGTCTGGCGCATCGACATCGCAGTCGGCTACAACAATGTTTTCCGATAAAACCATCAGTGAAGCGGTTATTGTTGTTTTACCTGTACCGCCTTTTCCGCTCAAAACTGTCAGTTGCTTCATTTATCAGCATACTTCCTTACTTCATCAAAAAATACCTGAAATTTTTCCTTCCATTTCGGCATTTCCAAACTGAATGGAACACCTTTCGAGTAAAGCTCCGCTATTTTTCTTTGATAGGGAATTTCAAGCAGTACAGGAATATTCTCATTTTTGCAGTATTCATAAACTCTTTGGTCACCTACACCCGCACGGTTAACAACAACACCGAAAGGAATCTTCATTTGCTTCAAAACTTGAACTGTTATTTTCAAATCATGCAGACCGAAAGGAGTAGGCTCAGTTACAAGAACGCAAAAATCGCTTCCTTTAACAGTCTCTATGACTGGACAAGAAGTGCCTGGTGGAGAATCAAGAATCACAGTTTTATTGTCTCTTATCTGCTGCTTTTTCACTTCATTTATCACTGGAACAGCCATAGGCTCACCCACTTCAAGCTCACCATAAACAAGCTCCAAATCATCAGCCAAGCCATACTTCAGAGTGCCAATTCTGCGCTGTTCTTCACTGATAGCTTTTCTAGGACAAACAATAACGCAGCCGCCACAGCTGTAACAAAGCTCTGGAAAAACCAAAACCTTGTCTGAACTAACGAAAATAGCGTTGTTTGCGCAAAACTCAGCGCACTTTCCACAGTAGTCGCATAATCCCTCGTTTATGACTGGAACTGGAATGTAAACTGGTTCCTCTCGGCTTATTTCCGGATGCAAAAGCAAGTGAGCATTAGGTTCCTCCACATCACAATCTAAAAACTGAACATTTCCTATGGAAAGCGCCAAGTTTACAGCAACGGATGTTTTTCCCGTGCCGCCTTTTCCACTGGCTATCGCTAATATCATTCAGTTCGCGTTCCAAAGCATACGGCAGTTATTAAGAAAGCGTTGGTGGTCCTACGGATAACCATCTCTCTATCTATGCTTGGCGTCGTGACAGCCTTCCGTTAACTCAACTAACTCATTCCTGTTGTATGCTTCTATAACTTCTTTAACATAGTCTTTGCTTGTTTGCAGTACAGCTACGTTCGCACCTTGAAAAATGTTCAGTGCTCTGAAGCCCATTCCATAGGTTATCACAGCATTCGGCTTCAAGTTCAGAATGATCCCCGGTGGTTTTCCCATTCTACCAGACTGCTTGCCTTCATTTGGTTCTGTTTTAACATTTAGAACCTTTCCGTTTTCATCTAATTCTACAACTGCAAAATACGGTGCTCTTCCAAAGTGTTGTGAAAGCCTTGCATTTAAACCGTTTTCATCTTCAACCGGCACCGCAATTCTAACATTCATTTCATTCACCATTTAAGGCTGTCTTCCCCGTCCACGTCCCATCCCCATACCTCCACCTCTCCCAAAATGCCCACCAACTGTGGGAGCTCGCGTTTCTTTGAGTTCCCCCTTCTTGTATTTCTCAATAACTTCTCTAACTGTTCCATAGGCACCCACCACAATTTTCACTCCAGCAGAAGACAAGGCTTGAAAAGCATTTGGGCCAACATTTCCAGTCAGCACTACTTCTACTCCTTTACTAACTATTGTTTGTGCAGCTTGAATTCCAGCGCCACTCATAGCACCCACCGCTGTGTTAGGAACTGCCTCAAACGCCATAGTTTCAGAATCCACAATCATAAAGTGGGATGTTCTTCCAAATCTCGGGTCAACCGGAGCATCCAGTGTGGTTCCAGCAGACGTTACACATATTTTCACATTTTCAACCTCCACTTAACACAATTCAAATTTCATTTTTTTCTGCCTTCTAGAAAGGTCTCAATCCTTTTAACTATTTCCTTGAAGGCTTTTGACGATGAAGAATCCGGATGCTCAATTATAAAGGGCACTCCTTTATCAGAATCCTCACAAACCTTCGGATCTATTGGTATACTTCCAATAAACGGAACACTTAACTGTTCAGATATTTTTTTTCCGCCTCCTGACCGGAATATGTCAATCTTAGTTCCACATTTGGGGCAAACAAACCCGCTCATATTCTCAACAATACCTATAATTGGCAATGAAAGTTTTCTTGCAAACGTTACAGCCTTCTTAACTACAATCTGAGAAACTTCAGAAGGAATAGTCACTATCACCACACCATCCATCTCCGGCAGAAGCTGAGCAACACTCAAAGGTTCATCACCAGTTCCCGGCGGAAGATCAATAAACAGAAAATCTAAGTCTCCCCACGTTATATCTGTCAAGAACTGACGTATTGCAGTCATCTTCAACGGTCCACGCCAAATCACTGGGGCAGTCTCATCAGGTAACAGAAACTCCATAGAAACAACTCTTATTCCCAGAGGACCTATCGCCGGAAAAATACCTAGCGGTCCAGACTGCAATCTCCGCCCCGTTAACCCGATGATTTTTGGCACGCTCGGACCATGTATATCTGCATCCAGAATGCCTACACGGTCAACATGCCCGTGCATGGCGAAGGCAGCTGCTAGATTCACTGTGATGGTGCTTTTACCAACTCCGCCTTTGCCGCTTATCACAGCTATCTTATGCTTGATTTTGTTCATCCGAGTTCTCAGCTTTTTTTCCTGCTCCAGAAGCTGTTTTTTTCTCTTGTCAATTGCATGTGCATCACTTTTTACGCCCATAAGAACACCTCAACATTACTTTGATGTTAGCGTTGAAATGAATAAACCACACTAAATAGTTTTTTGTATGATTAGAACCAATAGGCAACATCCATCTGGAACAAA
>SOJA01000064.1 GCA_004376975.1 Candidatus Bathyarchaeota archaeon | reverse complement strand
AAAATGGGATACTGGAGCTATAAATTTGAATGACATTGAAATAGACTCGGTGACCAAACGTTTCGAAGACACCATAGCTGTGGACAATGTTTCGATAAACGTTGCTAGGGGAGAAGTCTTTGGGTTGTTAGGACCGAACGGGGCTGGAAAGTCCACACTTACAAAGATGCTTTGTGGTATGATAAACCCTACTTCAGGCGCAATCAAAGTTGGTGGGTACAGCATTCAAGATAATCTCATGAAAGTGAAAGAAATAATCGGCGTTGTTCCTCAAGACATTGTTTTGTATGACTACTTGAATGCTCATGAAAACCTTGCCTTCTTCGGAAAACTCTACGGGTTGTCAGGAGACAAACTTAGGAATAGAATTAGGGAAGTTCTAGATTTCACCCAACTAGGTGAAAAAGCTGTAAAACGCCGCATTTCCACCTACTCTGGTGGCATGAAACGCCGTATTAACATAGCTGTTGCCCTTCTGCACAAGCCTCAAGTTCTGCTGCTGGACGAACCTACAGCTGGACTTGACCCCAAAAACAAGTTGGCTCTCTGGGAGATAATTCAGACGCTGCACGAAGAAGGAAGAACCATAATGCTGACAACACACATGATGGATGAAGCTGAAGAACTATGTAATCAAGTGGCGATTATGAACAAGGGCAGGGTTATTGCGCTAGGTAGCCCTCGTCAACTCATCAAAAAAGTCAAAATGGGAAATACCATAACTGTAGTTCCGAACAAAATGACTCCGCAACTGATAGAAGCAATGAGGAAGTTTTCACGAGTTGAAAGGTCTTATAAGGTGTATGATGAAAACGAAAAAAGGGAAACATTGAAAATAATCACAGAAAGAGCCGAGGATATCCTTCCAGACGTAGTCTCAACCATCTCATCTATGGGAACAAAAATTCTATCCGTTGAGCTTTCACGTGTCACTCTTGAAGATGTGTTTATTCTACTCACAGGGCGAAGCCTGAGAGAAGAGGAGGAACAATCATGAAGCTCAAGAGAACTATGCATCAAGTATTCGCTATTGCAAGAACGGATTTTCTTGGAATTGCACGAAACAAAACCGCTATCTTCTTCACATTGCTCTTTCCACTGTTTTTCCTGATTATAATTGGCTTCACATTCGGTACTCAAAGTACAAGTGAAACAAGCCGCGTCCACATTGGAATAGTTAACTTCGACGGGGAGATGATTAACGTGAATGGCACGATCTCTGAAAACAGCACAATTGGGGACGCGTTTGTCCAAAATCTGAAAGACGCTAACTTCACAGTTTATGAATACAGTGCGTATGGCGACAAAAACACTAATGGTACTGCTGCCTATGATATCAGCCGAAGGCAAATCAAAATTGCCGTGGTTATACCTTCCAATTTCACAGAAGCACTCTCTTATCAGTACACAAACATCTCAGGAATGCCAATTCCAACAAAAGCCAGCCTTGAACTTTATACTGACCCAAGCGATCCTACAGGCTCCATAATCGCACAGCAAAGCATTTTCGGCTTCATCTTGGAATTCATAAAACGTTATCAAGAAATAGCAATTAATCAACTGCCCTTAGGTTTTCAAGAGTACGCTGCGGTTCTTGCTGACCCTATTACTGTTTCAACCAGTGAGGCAGATGTCTCCGGACGCCAGTTAAGGTGGATCGATTACATGGTTCCAGGCTCGTTGGGTCTTGTCCTTCTTTGGAGCGGGTTAAATCACGCCTCTGTGGCTATCGCAGGTGAACGTACAAAAGGAACCTTTCAGCGAATGGTTATAGCGCCAGTCTCTCCCATGACTGTTCTGGTGGGAAAGGTTATCTCCTGTCTCATAATCGTCTACTTATCTGCAACTATCATGCTCGCTGCTGGTATACTTATTTTCCAAGTTAATCTTTACTGGAATATTCCTGTAATTGCTTTGGCAATATTCCTCGGGGCGATTTCCGCAATAGGGCTTGGACTGATAATATCATCTATTTCAAAAAACGTAGAGGCTGCCGATGCCATCACGATTCTAATAAGTGTTCCACTTCAGTTCTTCATCGGAGCTTTCTTCCCCCTCTCTATCATGCCAGAACCGGCTCAAAT
>SOJA01000032.1 GCA_004376975.1 Candidatus Bathyarchaeota archaeon | reverse complement strand
TTTAGGAATAATATTCTTTGACATAACCTTCTCCCTAACCCTGAATAGTCCGAGAAGGAAAAATAAGGCTTTCGGTGAATGTTCTGTTGATGTTGGAATATGCTATTGTATTAGCTTGTGTTAGTGGGTGTAGCTTCTGAGTACACATTTGAAGTGAAGGAAGTACAAGAGACAGTTCTGCTTAGCTTTGTTTGGCGCTCGCACAAGTGTGCACGGTGTTTTTAACTTAAAATCCTATCATGAACATGCTTGAAGCGGTTGACAACGACTTAAACATTCCACTTGAACGTCACATGGCGCAGAGAATGCACGTTGCAAAAATCGCTAACCATATCGATGTAGTCGACCTTGAACTCGCTGGAATCAAGAAGTCAATAGCCAACCACACTCTAAAGAGAAAAAACAGTGTGCTAGTTTGATTCTTGACGAAAAAATTTCTCACTTCACATAACAAAAGATAAACCAAATAGGCAGCTTGATTGACATGTTCCTCCAAGATTCCATAGTTCAAAAAGCCGTTAAGGAAGCGTTAAAGAGATTGTGGACGCAGTGCAAAATATGGAATTTATTACTTGTTCAATGATTTAATTTGTGAATCATTACACGTGTTTCGTAAGACTTAATAAACACAACTCTCCCCTACCACTTGTACACATGTAAAACACCACGGGGCATAAGAGTGACGAAACAAGAAACTCTCGGAAGAAAACCTCAAAGAATACTGGAAAAAATCACGGAACATCTTGAGAAGCTAAATGAGAAAATGGAAATTATGATCGAGCTGCAGAAGCGGGGCGGGACAGATGTTAAGCCTTTTCTTGATGCTCCGCTGGATGTTATGACCTTGCTTTCTATGCCTGATCACCTCCGAAAAACAGCGATGACTTTGTGCAGGCTTGGAAGAGCCACCGCGCAAGAGGTTGCCGAACAAACGCACAGGGCCAGAGCCGTGGAAAGCAGCTATTTGAACCAACTTGTGATCATGGGGCATCTGAAGAAAGAGAGGATGGGCAGAAAGGCTTACTTTTATGTTGAAAAGGAAGATCAAGGGTGATTGTTTTGGGTAAAATAATAGCTGTGCACTCATATAAGGGTGGAACTGGAAAAACCCATGTTTCAGTAAACTTGGCTGCTTCTTTTGTAAAGCATGGTAAGAAGGTATGTTTGATGGATCTCGACTTTCGAGCTCCAAGTCTTGCCACGTTTTTTAATGTTGAAAAGGCAGAGTGCTGGCTGAACGATTATCTCAACGGAACATGCAAAATTGATAATGCAATAATAGACATAGACCAGAGAATTGGCAGCGAAAGTAAGCTGTCTATTGCTTTGGCTAATCCATCAACAGAAGCCATTAGAGACATGTCCGCAAAGGACAGAAAGTGGGAAATGAGAGCTCTTGGAAGACTTCTAGCCCTAAGAAATTCGCTCCTAAATGACAAAGGTTTTGACTATCTCATTTTTGACACAAGCCCAGGACTGCAATACTCGTCTATAAACGCTATAGTAAGCGCGGACTTGGTGATTGTAGCGGCAACCTTTGACAGATCAGACGTTGAAGGTACAAAACGCATGCTGCATGAACTTTATGACTTGTTCGAGAAAAAAACCGAGATAATTATGAACAAAGTTTTGCATGACACATCTTCTAAATCTGGAAAAGACTACGTGGAAAACATGATTAAAGAAACGTATCAAACCCCAGTTCTAGGAATAATACCTTGTTTCTGTGATGTCGCAAAGGCTGAAGGATCTTTCATCTTCGTTCAAGAAAAGCCTGAACATCCCTTCAGCAAGATCCTTGATGAAATGGCAGGCAAAATAGAAAAAAGCAATTCTGCATGAGTCACTGAGACGCTAGTTTATTTACTAACTGATAGATTCTACATTCCTTACATTCATTGTAGTTCTTTACATCACAATTTTTGCACATCAAACGGTTCAATTCTTTAATTTCAGCGTTCATCTCATTCTTCATCTCACATTAGGATTTGCGCTTTTGCGATAATATACTCTTATTCCGTCCCTGTAATATTCCTAAAACTAAAAAGTTTATAGGGCAACAAGAACATTCTACAAACTCGGCAAAACGGGGCTAATCAATAATTGGACAAGTCAGCGATA
>SOJA01000219.1 GCA_004376975.1 Candidatus Bathyarchaeota archaeon | reverse complement strand
TACTGATGAATCCAAGGATACTCATCTTGGACGATTCAACTTCAAGCGTTGATGTAGAAACCGAATATGAGATTCAGCAGGCTTTACGTGCGTTGCTCAAGAACAGAACCGCTTTTGTGATCACTCAGCGAGTTTCAACCATCAGAAACGCAGATAAAATCGTTGTTCTTGAAAAAGGAGAGATTGCGGAAGACGGCACTCATGAAACTCTTATGGCGAAAAAGGGCGTCTATTATCAGATTTATCAGACGCTGTACGAAACACAGAAGCCTATTGTTGAAACTGCATCGGAGCGTGCATCGTCAAAACAGGGGGAACCCAAGCAATGACCGGATACCATCCGGGGCATGGGCCTCGGCACAGGCATGGATTTGGCTTGGACTACGAAGAAAAAAAGCACACAAGAAAGATTCCAGATAGAGCGCTGGTAGCGCGGCTGCTTAGGTACTTACTGAAATATAAGCGGAGATTCACGATCACAGTAGTCGCCGTCGTCGTTGGTTCTTTAACCGGGCTTTTACCTCCTTATCTCCTTCAAGTTGCCATTGACAATTACATGGTAAACAGCGACTTCGCCGGACTAACACTCATAGCCATGATTCTGGTCGGCGTTTATCTCGTCAACTGGATTTCTGACTATCTGCGGACATATCAGATGTCGTGGATGGGAGAAAACATGGTGAACGAACTGAGGAAGCAGTTGTTTTCGCATCTTCAAGAGCTTTCATTCGGCTTTTACGACCGATCTGAAGCTGGTGAAATAATTTCACGGGTCACTAATGACACAGACACTCTGAGCCAAATATTCGTTCAAGGAGTTCTTACATTGATCGGCGACGTTTTGACCCTTATAGGCATTGTGGCAATAATGCTTTTGTTAAGCGTCCATATGACGTTAGCCACATTTTCAGTCATACCTCCACTTATATTGCTGATATTTGTTTTTCAATCAAGGCTTAGAAAGGCTTACAGAGCAACACGAAAGAAAATAGCAGTTGTCACGAGCAGACTTGAACAAAGCATTTCAGGCATAAAAGAAATTCAGTCTTTCACAAGAGAGCAAGACGCCATAAAAGATTTTAGACAAGCAAACGTAGAAAACCTTCAAGCTAACGTTCAAGCTGGCAAGCTCTTTGCTCTCCTGATGCCGGCTGTTCAAATAGTTGGAGCCATTGGAACGTGTGTCGTCTTATGGTTTGGTGGAATGTCAATCATAAGCGGATCAATAACGCTCGGAATAGTTATAGCCTTCCTCCTCTACGTAAACAAATTTTTCCAACCATTAGTAGATTTGACAACGTTCTACAACACTGTTCAGTCAGCCATGTCTGCAGCGGAAAGAATATTCGTAACTCTTGACACAAAACCTGAAATTGCAGACGCCCAAGATGCAGTTGAGCTTTCGCACGCAAAAGGAGAAATCGTTTTCAACCATGTAACTTTCGGCTACGATCCAGATCGCCCTGTACTAGAAGACGTAAATATTCACGTTGAACCGGGAAAAACGTTGGCCATTGTAGGCCCGACAGGAGCTGGGAAGAGCACCATTGTGAAGCTTCTTAGTCGATTTTATGAGCTTCAGAAGGGAACCGTAACGGTTGATGGCTGGGACGTTCGAAAAGTAACCTTGAATTCTCTTCATAAGCAGATGGGGGTTGTTTTGCAGGAGCCTTTTCTCTTTTCTGGAACGATTATGGAAAACATAAAGTATGGAAAACTTGACGCAACTGACGGCGAGGTAGAACAGGTTGCGAAGATTGTTGGAATCCACAAATTCATAAGCAGCCTTCCACAAGGATACAAGACTGATGTTGGTGAAAGAGGATCGAGACTTTCTGTTGGACAAAGGCAGCTTGTGTCTTTTGCAAGAGCCCTCCTAAGCGACCCCCCAATCTTAATCCTAGACGAGGCAACATCAAGCGTTGATCCCTACACCGAACTGAAGATAAAGAAGGCGCTCACAGTTCTCCTGAAAAACAGAACGTCACTCGTCATCGCCCACAGACTTTCAACAGTCAGGAACGCCGACAACATCATAGTCATTAACGAAGGAAAAATAGTGGAGGAAGGAAATCACACAGAACTCATGAAAAAGAAAGGAATGTACCATCGCCTCTACAAGAAACAATTCAAAGACACATAACC
>SOJA01000228.1 GCA_004376975.1 Candidatus Bathyarchaeota archaeon | reverse complement strand
TCTTGTGCAAGGTATCCTTCATCCATTGTTCGCATGGCTTTTGAAATAATGTTTTGATCCAGCTTGGGATATTTATTCTCAAAAAGAGTGAATTCCATAGGATAGCGTGGTCGTGTCGGCGGGTTTTCAGCGGGATACCCCATCACTAGCTGTACTAGAGGGAACACCCTTTTTGGTAAGTCATACTCTTCTGCAATTTTGTCAGCTCTGTACGGTGCGCTTCCAAGGAAGCAGCTTCCAAGCCCCAAGCTTCTTCCTGCAATAACCATATTCTCCGCCATCAAAGCTGCATCTTGGACTCCGAAAAGCATTAATGTAAGATCGTTGGTGACTAACTTCCAATTCCTTTTAGACATGATGCGTTCGAATTTATGAGAATCAACACAAATCGTGAACAGCAGTGGTGCTTTCCAAGGATTCCGCTCCTTATTTCGCGACAGTAGCACACTGTAATACTGAGAAGCGAAAGGCGCCTGTTGACCTGCCCTGACAATTGTCTCTATTACTTCATCAGAAGGCGTTTCATCTGTGTACTTGCGGATTGACCTGTGGTCAAGCATGGTTTGAATAACAGGGTTGTTCTTCATGTTATCTCCTTCTTATTGAGTAATGTAGGTATATACACGATTTTTCTATATGTGAGGGTTTGTATCATAAATCATTTGGTGCTACAAATGCTTGTGTAAATTCTCAGTGCGGAGAGTATGATCCAAAACAAAACGGCTGCTGATGACATTATCTCAGGAACAGCAATTCCAACACTGTAGATTTTTGCCCAGTAGAATATCCATGAGACAAGACCTATTGTGAACGCGGCTCCTGCTGAGCGCGATTTTCTTTCCACAGCGTAAAGAAGAGATGTAAAACTGAGCG
This sequence comes from Candidatus Bathyarchaeota archaeon, assembly GCA_004376975.1. Next base: position 6,093 of record SOJA01000228.1, on the reverse strand, counting down.
AGACAAAGAACAGTATTGACACTACTAAATGGAGAGGACCATATACTTCGTCGAATACGGCTATCAATTGAAGTGCAAAAGCCGAAATCACCAAGCTGTATCCAGTCCACCTTGCATATTTCTTCAACACTTTGACCGCGTAGATCGTTAGGAGAAAACCGGCTAGAAACAAACCGAAATTGAATATGGGCGCTACTCCGCTGTTGACAGCATGTCCAAGATCGCTTAAAGCATTTCTCTCCCAGCTAAACCCTGGTGAAAGCGCAATTGAGACTCCTATCAGAAGGTAAGCTGAAATAGGACCAATTACACCGAACAAAACATAGATTCTTTCATCCATGGGAACACCCTGAACATTTACACATAATAAGTGGCTCTTATCTATTCTGACAAATCAACGTTTCCATTCATGTCACCCAACTTGAACCATCTCTCTCTAACTTGGATGGAATTTCATAGAAAGCAACTCCGCCCTGAAAATGAGGCGTATCATGAACATTCCGCTGAGGCCTGATATTTTTAATGGCATGATCATGTCTTTCTCAAGCTGAATCAGTAGACTATAAGAACATTCAAGTCATGTTAGCCGGAACTAATTGTCTAAGCCTCTGTAGGGATCGCATCTTCTCCTTGCACCCTATTTTCGCTTCTCGTATCACCTGTTTTAGTGTCTGTATTGATTCGTCCATGGCTTTACGGTTCACCGGGTAGGGCACTCCATCTTTTCCTCCATACGCCCAAGAATATTTTACCGGGTCTTTCCAGCATGGTTTTTCACCGTATATCAGTTCTGATATAAGTGCTAGGCCTCGAATAGTGGCTGGACCTATGCCTTTGAATCCGAGCAATTCTTCGTAATTGCGAGGTTGGAACTCGTAAACTTCGCGCAAGGCTTTCCAGTTTATGTTCCTCGGCATGGACAAAACATCAATTGGATATTCTTTCCATGTTGTGTTTGCTGTATTGGGTATCCACTCCTGTAACGACTTCTGGTAGGCTGGCCTAACAGATAGAATCATTCGCACAGTCTTCTTTGGTGGTTCTCTGACTATATCCACTGAAGTCTTTCTGCAGGCTTCACTTTCTCTTGCAGTCATATTCAAAGCAATGTCACGTTTTACGTCGCCAACTATGGCATCGTGTGGTTCTACAACAAAGTTTTTGGCGTTATCGGAAAGCCAATGATAACGTCTAGCTGTGCGGTCTTGCAGGCACATACCTTGCTGAATAACTGCCCATTTTTCATTTTCAGCCACAAAAAAAGCATGATGGTATAGCTGATAGCCAGCCTGAATTGCTGCATTATCAACCTTAGCGCTGATTTTGCTTGCGTACTGTAAGCTCTGAATTTTTTCAGGTGAGAAACCAAACCTCTCACCAACACTTTCAATTTCTAATGGTGTCCGTCGAGAGGTCCTACCTTTACCGCCACAAACTGCAATGCCATGTTTCTCCGGAATCACAGCCTGTTTCAAAACTCCTGTGACGACGGTTGTTACGCCTGATGAATGCCAGTCATAGCCTAAAACGCAACCTAAAGCCTGAAACCAGAATGGGTCAGAAATCTTCTTCAGGAAATCATCTGCGCCGTATTCGTCAATGATAATTGTCACAATTTCTTCAGCAAGTTTTTGCATGCGGTGAACCAGCCACCTCGGAGCCTTCCCATAATGAAGCGGAAGCCTAGCAACACCTGTTTTCCGCACAGTAACACCTTTGTTCTGTGAATGTAGTTGAAAAGAGTTAAGTCTTCTGTAGACGCGTTAAGTACAGTATGATGTGCCACTGAAGATCCTAGAGGTTCTCAATCTGCACCGGCTCAACTGGATCAGCCAACTCAAAGTTGAAGATTTTTGAGTAGAAGTATAGTTCAGCGTCAAGTGAGCGTTTAATGCTTTCGGCGCGTCGAAAACCGTGTTGCTCACCAGCAAACGGGACGTAAGCGACGGGCAATAGTTTCTTACGTAAAGCTTCAACCATCAACTCAGCTTGGCTTGGCGGAACAACTTTATCCTCAAGTCCTTGGAAGAGGATCATAGGACATGAGATCCGATTGACGAAATGAATCGGTGAACGTTTCCTGTAGAGGTCACGTTGCTCAGGATATGGTCCTATCATCCGATCAAGATAGCGTGATTCGAATTTATGGGTATCTTTCGCTAATGCTTCTAGATCGCTGACTCCGTAGTAGCTTGCGCCTGCCTTAAAGACGTTACGAAACGTGAGTGCACAAAGCGTTGTGTATCCTCCCGCGCTGCCTCCACGAATAGCAAGGCGATTACCGTCAACCTCACCAATGTTAATCAAGTAGCGTGCCCCATTCACACAATCATCAACATCGACAACGCCCCATTGACCGTTGAGCCGTTGGCGATACGCACGACCATATCCGCTGCTGCCGCCATAGTTCACATCAAGCACTGCGATGCCGCGGCTAGTCCAGTATTGAATAGCCCATGAAAGCGTGGCAGAAGCGGCAGAGGTTGGTCCACCGTGACTCCTAACGATTAACGGCGGCTGCTTTTCAAATGGACCAGTGTAATCAGGGTTTCGTGGGGGGTAGAAGAAGGCGTGTGCAGTAAGTTCATTCTCTGTTGGAAACTCAATCGCCTTCGGAATGGACAGATATTCAGCGTCAACCCTTATGTTACTGGAGCGTCGCAGTACCTCAATCCTGCGGGTTGCAAGATCAAGCTTGACGATTGACGGCGTTTGAGTTGGCGATCCAGCGATAAATGCGGCTATGCCTGATGATGCACGTAAACTCCAGATGTCAGTGTAGGGTATTTCGATGACGTCAACCTTGCCTGTCGTAGTGTCAAGGCTCGCGAGATGCCAAACCCCCTGTTTTGTGTACGCGCAGATAATACAATCTGCAGATTCGAACGCGTAAGCAGACCTCCCGAAGACCCACTGAGGTCTTCCAAACTCAGCATTCATCTTCCACAAAGGTTCGATGTTTTCATTATGCCAGCGATATAAGTTCCACCAACCAGTACGGTCGGAGATGAAGTGTAGAATGCCATCTGGCGACCATTCTGGTTGCAAAACGGATTCGTCAATACCGCCCGCAACTTGTTCAAGGCAACCTAGCGAGCCATCTACTCTTATCTCGCCAACCCACAATTCAGTTCCATCCCACGGCATATTCGGATGGTTCCATGTGAGCCATGTCAAACGAGAACCATCAGGGCTTAGCCGTGGAGACGAATAAAAATCGTTGCCAGAGGCTAGAACTTGGCTACTGTTGCCCTTATCAAGTTTAATACTTGTCAAAGTATTTGCAGGTTCGTGTCCTGCAACTGTGTGATCTTCACAGACACAAACTATGCGGCTTCGGTGATGATCGATGACAATGTTAGCATAACGTAGGTTATCCTCAGGGGTGATCGGGTGGGGTAGACCTCCTAGTTCCTGACGATAGATTCGCTGGTCAGTGAAGTTCGAAAAGTAGATTGTGCCGTCAAAAACGGCGAATGCGCCGCCACCATACTCGTGAACGCGTGTGCGGGCGTTGAACGGGGACTGCGTTACATCAGTTATTTGCCCATCTGGTTTCCGTTGCACAATGACTTTTCGTCCTCCTTCAATCGGTCGCATCTCGTTCCAGTATATATCCTCGCCATCTAGGATTATCTGTCCAAGCCCTACGGTTTCAGAGGCAACCATCTGCGAGGTTATAGGAGATTTCCAAGAACCGTAAGGAGTTACTTGTGACCCGTTCATCTTAAGTCCCAACTTCATTCTGGTTTTTCATTGTTGTCTTACAGGCTTTTAGCTTTTTGTTGAAATGTGGTCCATTTTTTCTCATGTTTTTAGTAGATGGCCTTCACGGTTAATTTCTCTCTTGTGAATGCGAGTTGTGGAAATGGGAGCATGATTTTCAGAAGGAATCATGTCTATAACTACTATGTGAAGCGGAGATAGTCCAGCCTTTTTCCTTTCATCATTGATTCTAACGGCGGTATGTTCCGTTTCCCTGCTTACAACCAAGGCTTCAACACAACCTTTTGATAAAGTTACTCCGAAGACGTCATTCAAAGGAACAATTCTCGTTCTTTTCAAAAAATCATGCTTCTTCAGGAAAGCCTTCAACTCTTCAAGCCTCCGCTTGTATGGTGCTGTCGGATGCGGCTTACCTAGCTTTTTGACGAACTCGTCAGAGCTCAAGCCGACTAGAACTTGCTCGCCTAACTCGAAGGCTTTGACAAGCAATGCTATGTGACCCTTGTGAAACTCGTCGAAAGTACCTCCAACAGCAATAGTTGTGAACTTTTTCTGCATCAATCCTCACGTTTGCCATGTATCAGCCATATTAAAAAACTATTTTCTTTTGATTTTCTCGTTTACAACATCCAGGATTTTTCTTGCAACTTCACTTTTTTGGGCTAGGGGAACGTGAACAACCTTTTTCTCTCTGTCTATGACAAAAACTTCGTTTGTCTCGGTTCCAAATCCCGTGTCTTTCTTACCTACATCGTTTGCAACTATCAGGTCAGCTTTGGCTTCTAACAACCTTTCATAAGCACTCTCAACTAAGTCACTCTTAGATAACTTGTATTCTGCACGGAAAGCTACAAGAAAAGTTTTGGGACTGATCTTTTTCACTTGATCGATGATTTTTCCGGTTGGCTTTAGTTTCAAATCAAGTGAACGAAGCTTATGTGTTGAAATCTTGTAAGAATATGGTTTTTCAACAGTCCAATCAGCGGCTGCGGCGACGGCTATCATCACATCATATTTTTTTGATTCTAACTTGGAAACAACTGCTTCACGCATTTGTTCAGTTGTTTCAACAGAAATCACACTGACATCTGAGGGGGGAGATGCTTTTCCCAAACCATAAACAAGTGTTACTTGTGCTCCGCGGTTCAAGGCTTCTTCAACGATTGCAATACCCATTTTTCCAGAACTTCTGTTTGTAACAACTCGTATAGGATCTATATACTCTACTGTTGGTCCTGCAGTAACCAAGAACTTCAATCCAAGGAAATCCTGTTCACCTGCAAGTTTGCGAATAACTGCATCGACAATTTCCTTGGTTCCAGCGATTTTTGCTTTTCCCTCTTCAATTCTTGGACCGACAAACTCGATGCCTAACGCTTTTAGCTTCTTAATGTTTTCAGCCAGTACTGGATGGTTGTACATGGACCCGTGCATGGCTGGGACAACTATCGTGGGCGTGTTTGAGCCGAAAGCTGTTGAAACAACAGAGGTCACTGTTGAGTCATCTATTGCACAGGCAATTTTGCTTATCGTGTTCGCTGTAGCAGGAGCAACAAGTATCAAATCAGCCTTTTTAGGGTGATCTCCAACCAAAGCTACGTGCTCGATTTTTCCAGTTAACTCTGTTACAACATCGTTTCCAGTTGCCCATTCCATAAGATACGGATGAATTATCTTCTGAGCCATCGGTGACATTACAGCGAAAACTTCTGCTCCGTGTCGCATGAGAGTTCTAGCGATTTCAGAGCATTGAACAGCTGCCACGCTACCAGTTATACATAAAACTATACGTTTATCTTTCAACCGTTTTCCTATAGTTTCCATGATGTCCTTAGATGGATGAGTATACACCTATTTTTGGCCTCCCAATTTATTTGCAATGTACTTTAAATCCTCTAGAAATTCTTCAATGTGTCTCTCTTTAACATGAGGCATGACGACTATTCGAACATGGTTTGGGAAAAGGGAAACCGCCCATTTCCTACGTCTTAATTCTTCTGCTATTTGGCAAATATCGAATATTTTAGATGTTATTCCAACAATATTCATGGTTGGTTCCGTCACTATGTCTAAACCTTCGATTTTCTTGATTTCCCCTACAAGCTTCCATGTTAAATGCATGCAGCTTTCAACGATTTTTCTGTAGTTTTCTTTTCCTAAATGCTTGAGTAAAGCCCAAACAGCAGCAACTGAAGCTCCAGAACGGGTTCCCACAAAAGTGTCTTGCTCAGTGTCCCCTCCCGACAGATAAGAGACATTCCAAGCACTGGCCTTTCCCAGCTTTTCGTTTCGAAACAATATTCCTCCAGCTGGAATAGGAGCTAAACCCATTTTATGAGGGTCAATAGTGATGGAGCAAACTCCCTG
>SOJA01000155.1 GCA_004376975.1 Candidatus Bathyarchaeota archaeon | reverse complement strand
TGAAGATTACAGAACCTAACTTGTCTGTGGTTACTTTATCAGCGTATTTTTTGACGTGTCTCTTTATGATTGTGGCTGTTTCTCGTTCAAAACCCGCTGGGCCAAAGGATTCGAGGATTGTCCCGAGAAGATTTCTGGCTTTTTTGTCGATCATGATCTTATCCACCTAAGAGATGAATTAAGTAATTACATCATTCCTCATTTATGTTCTTTGGGTTTAACCAGTGGAGTCTAGTCGCTAGGCAGCTTTAATTGTCATGATTGAGCGTAACACAGCGCCATGATAAGACTGTCTCTTATTCTTTAAAGATATTGGCGCGCGTGTGCTTCCTTCCCTCCCTTTTTGGTGTGCTTAAAAAGCAGTTGCTGCAGGCAATCCTAAACGAAGAGTTGGTCTGTTAAGAATACGACGGTTTCTTTTCTGAACTCGACGGAAAAATGCTAAATGGAAATGGCTGAAGCAGAAGGTGATAGCCACAGTACATTGGAAAACACTTTGCAGCATACAAGCGCCCAACGATTATGATAGTAGATTAGCATCTGTCAAGAAGCAGCGTATTGATTCTGAATAGGTTTTCGTTCTTACTGACAGATTTTTCGAGGCTGTGTGTGCAGATGCCCCGTGCGCGTGATAATAGGAGACTGCCTTTCTTGGTTTTGTTCGCTTTCCGAATAAGGCTTAAATCAACTTAAGCGCCAAAAGTTAGATTCTGAGTCTGAATTACGAATATCACTGATTCATATCTTCAAGACGAAAACATTATAGAATAAGGATAGGACATATCAATCAACGTTCGACACTCACGCTTCAAAAGAAGGGAGTTAGTCTTAGATGACTGAGTCTATTATCGAATCTTCAGCTGAAGTTGCCTTAGACGTCATTAGCAAAGCGCCAATACAGGTCTTGCACGTGGACGACGACTCGGGCTTCTTGAAGGCTGCGAAACAAATTCTGGAAATGCAAGGCAACTTCCAAGTAGAAACGGCCTCGTCTGTTGAAGAAGCCAAGGAAAGGATGAAGCAGAAACCGTATGACGTGATTGTTTCTGACTACATAATGCTTGGAAAAGACGGTCTAGAATTCCTGAAGGAACTTAGAGACAGCGGGAACAATACTCCCTTTATTATGTTCACTGGGAAAGGCAGGGAAGAAGTAGCCATTGAAGCATTGAACCTCGGTGCTGATAGATACTTCAACAAGATTGGCAGTCCAGAAGCAGTATACGGTGAACTGGCACATGGCATATGTCAAACAGTAGAAAGAAGAAGAGCAGCCGAGGAAGTGTGGAAAAAGGAGCAGAGGCTAAGAGCCGTACTAACTTCTTCCCCAGACATTATAACAGTAAGTGACTTGCAAGGAAACATAACTGACTGTAACGATGCGGCATGGAAGCTGATGGGTTTTTCATCGAAGGAAGAGTTAATTGGCAAGAGTGCTTTTGAGTTTATTGCAGAGGAAGACCGCGAAAGAGCCTTGGAAAACCTCAAGAAAACGTTCGAAGAAGGAACAATAAGAAACGTAGAATATACTCTCTTAAAGAAGAATGGAGAAGAATATATAGGAGAACTTTCAGCAAGCATCCTCAAAGACTCCTCTGGCAACCAAATAGGTTTTGTAAGCGTGGTTCGCAACATCACCGAACGCAAGAAGACAAAAGACAAAATCTCACGGCAAAACGAATTTCTGAACAGTGTCTTAGAGTCTTTAACTCATCCCTTCTATGTCATTGACGCCAATGATTACACAATTAAAATGGCGAATTCTGCTGCTCACCTCGGTTCTCTATCCGAAAAAACAACTTGTTACGGGATCACTCACAAAAGAAAGAAACCATGTAGCAGTGTTAAGCATCCCTGTCCACTTGAAATAGTGAAGAAAACTAAGAGACCTGCCATTGTAGAGCATATTCATTATGATAAGGATGAAAATGTCCGAATTATTGAGGTTCACGCCTACCCCATTTTTGACAAGGATAGAAATGTTGCCCAGATTATAGAATACGGTTTCGACATCACAGAACGCAAAAAGATAGAGGGAAAATTGCAGGATGCAAATAAAAAATGGGTCTCCCTGACGGAAAACACCGATGACCTTATCATGATCGTGGACGGCAAAGGTATAATTCAATACGTTAACAGAACCATACCGCCTTACACTCTGAAGGAGACTATTGG
>SOJA01000144.1 GCA_004376975.1 Candidatus Bathyarchaeota archaeon | reverse complement strand
CCAAGGATGAGACTCAAAATGAAGGCGATGATACTGAAGAGAATCTCCTTGGTAGAGAAGAAACCTTTAGAGATGGCTGATTTGCTGGTTCCTCAGCCAAACTCAAAAGAAATCCTGGTGGAGGTTCTGACCTGTGGAGTCTCTCACACTGAACTCGATGAAATTGAGGGAAGACTTCAGGCAAAACTTCCTATAATCCCAGGCCATAAGATTGTGGGAAGGGTTGAGCGGCTGGGTTTGAAGGCCACCAGATTTAAGAAAGGAGACCGACTGGAAGATCAAGATTCTCCTAGATTCGGGTGGACCTTTTTATATCGCCATTATTGAGAAACAATGATTCTGTGAACCCCTCCAAAACCAGATTGACAAGTGCTGAGATTTGGCTTGGGCTGGTCTCACCCGTTGTTGTAGCGGAATATCGTAGATTGGGATCTCTATATCTTCTTCGGAAAAAGTTCTAATGTTGTATCGTCCCCGCAGAAATGCCAGTTGGAACGATTGAGCCCTTTGGTCAACTCTCTAATTGCTGGGAGACTCTATCCAAGTTTACTCTAGGATTTCTTGGCTTTCCATGGCACAGGCGACGTAGCTATTAAGGCTAATCCGACAATACCTATAGTAATTCTAGCTGGTAGGGGCAATATACCGAAGAACATTAAGAAAGCCCCCATTAGAGCCAAAGAAACTCCCAATACAAATCTCAGAAGAAACCCCTGTTTTCGGTTCACCATTGTAGACCCTCCTATTATATTGAGAGTAATTAACTAACATATAGTTTCTTCTGTAACTAACATCAACACAAGATTTTTTTGACTTTAAATGGGTGCTATAACCTTCCTCGAATATCCTAAGAAAATAGTTTCCGACCTCCAAAGTTTATATTTGTAAACTAGCTATTTATCGGCATTTCAGTATACGAACATTTGAATAACTATTCAGAAAGCTCTGGTCAAATGATTTGATATGCCTCCAAATAGTATGGCAGGGCCAGCGATTGTGGCAGTTAACGCCTAAGCGGAAATACCCGTACTTCAAAAGAAGTTCCTGCTGATTGAGATAGTTCTATCGTCGGTTCCAAGAATTCAAAACTCAGCTTTTGGATCTCGTTCCGCTTAAGATAGACAGTCTGAGACCTGCTCCATTTTTCGCTTTCGCACCGAAGGTCAACGCCTACAATAGCTGCTCCTTCTCTACCCTTATTGCGAAGCTCAACGTGAATAACATAACCATAATCCAGTCCAAAAAAGTGCTCATGCCCATCTGTATTCAAAACCTCAATATCGGGACGAACTCCTACTTCGAGAACCGTTATCAACAAAAACTGAATCAGCACGGAAAGGCCAACAGAAGTAAGAATTATTGCTATTATCCTGCCCCGTGCTTTGATATTTTCCCACATTTTTCTATATCTTTTTCTTCCCCAAATATTGCTGCATTCTGCTTCAATACACAATTCTATCTTGTTCAGATAATTATCTAAAAGTCTTTAAACGGGTGCCATAATCTTCCTGGAACATCCTAAGAGAAATGTTTCAAGTCCCTCTATCCCATAACTGGCTTGAAAAAATTCTCTTGATAGAAGAGCTTTAATTTTACCCAGGTCAAAAAATAGGTCACCTCGAGTCAAGAAAGTGCCTGTATGAGGCTCTATGTGCGTCTTTTTTTGTTGTCAACGGCCACAAAGTCGTGATTTAGCCATTTTTGTTTATTTTACTTTCTCCCTTAGCTCTTTTCCTGGTTTAAACTTGGGTACCTTCTTAGCTGGGATCTCAATAGTTTTTCCTGTTTGAGGATTTACTCCCCTTCTTGCCTTTCTTTCCACCACTTGAAAAGTGCCAAAGCCGACTAAAGTGACTTTTTCTTCTCTGACTAGGGAGTCTGTGATTGCCGATGTCATTGCATCAATCACATTGTTAGCATCTTTTTTTGTCAGACCAGCTTTCCCTGCTACCTCTTCCACCAATTCTGCTTTGTTCATTACGTGCCTCCTGTTTTGATGAGTGATTATGAAAAGCTAGTTTCTATCTTAGCTGAAAAACAGGCCGTGTCAAAAAGAGCCTCAGGGAGTTTGCGCAAGAATTGACTAATAACTATCTTTTGTTAAATTAAATCTTGGAGTAGAGACCTCCTAAGGTGAAATTGCAAGTTCACCCAAAGAAAATGTTTGAATTTAGAAATGTGATTTA
>SOJA01000182.1 GCA_004376975.1 Candidatus Bathyarchaeota archaeon | reverse complement strand
TAAGATGCCCCCTCCCAATTTCCACAGCGGAGACGTCATCACCGAAGGGAACAGGAAGTCCAGGCATCATATCCAAATTTTCCCAAATCGTATTGATAATATCACGTTCACCGAAACGTCTAGAAACGGACATTCTTCCACCTGAGACGTTAGAATATTCTCGTCCACGTTTAAAAGTTAGCACCATCTACGTTTCAGAATGTCAGTTTGACTAAGAGAAAGGGGAATGGATGTGTTAAACATTGGAAGATTTGTCAAAAGTGCTGTTGAGTCAGTTGGATTGGTGTGCTAGACGTAGTACATGCTTGGGATTGGGAAAACTATGCAGCCCAATGTATTGATTGAAATAATCACGTAGAAGATTAATGCTACATGATTTGGAAATGCTTAGAGCAGAAGGTACGAAAAAATAATCAAGTGCCGATGATTTTATCCTGAAAAAAGCTATAAAACCTTTAGAAAAATCGGGTTCAAGGTTGTAAAATAGAATGGGGCGCGAAAAAATTCTAACTTCACCTGTTGTTTTCCGAACATTTAAAATCTGCTTTTGTTTCTTCATTAAACACATGTGCCTCGGTAGCTCAGTCTTGTAGAGCGGCGGCCTCGTAAGCCGCAGGCCCCGGGATCAAAGCCCGGCCGAGGCTTTCGATTAAGCTTGATTTTGAATTCATAAGAATCTTTATTTCCTGTCAAGCAATAATTGGCGAATTTATTCTAAGCTTCTTAAGTTCGCTTGGTTGTATCGCAGTGGCGGATTTGAAATGTTTCACCATTTTTTCCGTGATGGAGGCTTCAATTGAATTGTTGGATTGCTATTGATCTAGGTTTTTTGAATATTTAGGAGGCTGCTGGCTTCTGTTGCCTGCAAATGGCTGGGGGTTCTTCGGTTTTGTGGTTGATTGTTCTGTATTTTTGTTGTACGTGCAAACAGAAATGTTTATTAAATATTAAGATTAGCGATATATAGTAGAAGTAAACTCCCAAAAGGGATGAGTCATGCAACTACACTTTCACAAGGAAAAACTAAGATGTCCATACAATGGATGTGGAAAAACCTTTGGTAAGCCAACGGTTTTAACCGACATTTCTACGATGCCTAGGGAAAACTACTATGCTTGTCCCTTCTGCAACTCAGAAATAGACATACTAGTAGAAAACATGAAAATCGTGGATATTAAGGCAACTGAATATCCAAAAGTTTTTGACTCGCCAGCAAAGTGCGCTCGATATTTCGGCTTCTTAAACTCAATCCCAAAGGATGCATCCATCCCGGATGAATGTCTAATCTGCCCGAAAGTACTCCAGTGCGGTACCAGAAGAAGGCGATAATTCCTATTTTTGCCTAAAAGAACATTCTGAATCCATCGCTCAAGTTTCTAATTTGCATGGAAGTTCAAGGGGCTGGCTGCGCACGCTTAGATGCTGAATTTTAGTTAAGGTTTTTATGATTAAGGGCAAATTATCTTTGAGAGTGTCTAGACTACGTATTTGGGGCTGTCGGCTAGCTTGGTCTAGGCTCTTAGCCTCGGGCGCTAGGGACCCCGGTTCAAATCCGGGCAGCCCCATGAAGATTTTTGAGTAATAGGTTTGCTCATTCAGTTTCTTCGTTGCCGTTGCCGTCATAAGTTTGGTAGGAGTGATCACAGTTTTGTTGACAGTTTCCGAAGAAAATGTTTGGACAAGCACTAATTATCTTCATATTGCGTTGATTGCCTGTTGGGTTAGCTTCACGATCTCTGTAGCTTTTGAGTGAATGAGGATTTTATATTGAAAACTGTTTGTAAACTGGATGTCCTTTAAACCGTAGTGTCGTTTCTGATTTTTCTACGGTTCCACTTGGCAGTCTCATGCAAATTGAGCTAACAATGGCTCCATTTGGAATGAAACGTACGCCATCTAATAACTCGCCTTTCGTTACGCCAGAGGCTGCAAAAACTAGTTCGTTGCCCTTTGCCAGCTCGTTTTCATCATAGGTTTTATCAACATCAACACCTTCCGTTCTTAGTCTGTCCAAGCGGTTAGCATCATCTTTCTTATCTTTCCAAACCTTCACAAGCATAGTGCCGCCTAGGCATTTTACAGCAGTCGCAGCAATTGTGGCTTCAGGTCCAGCCCCAGCACCCACAAGAAGGTCAATCCCTGAACTGGGGTTACATGTTACAACCGCCCCCGCAATGTCACCATCAGGAATCAGAATTATTCTTACACCTAGCTTTCTCAGTTTTTTCAGAATCTCCAGATGTCTTTCACGCTCTAACATTATGACGGTGAAGTTTTGAAGAAGCAAATTCTTTGCCTGAGCCACTGCACGGACAATTTGTTCAATGGACATATCTAGGGAAATCTTGCTGATTGAATGGTAATCAGTTGCCACTTTGAAATAGTATCCGTCATCGGGAAGTACTTGAAAACAGCCAGCAGGTGCACAGGCGAGAGCAGAAATGGCGTCTTTTCTGCCTTTGGAAGAAGCTGTTGATCCGTCAACAGGATCTACTATAAACTCGACTTTGGGGCCTTTTCCTGTTCCAACTTTTTCTCGGTTCATAAATGCTGGTGCATTGTCTTTAGGTCCTTCACAGGAAATGATTTCGCCGTCAACATCGGTTTGGGCTAGCACTGCTCTTGAAAACTCAACAGCCTTTTCGTCTATCAAGTTTGGGTTTCCTTGACCGATGTGCAATGCAGCTCCAACAGCTGCAGCAGTAGTAATTCTAGTTAAGGAAGGTGCTAAAGCTCTAAGAGAAACCAAGTTCACAAACTCCTGACAGGTTAGTAACGTTGGCTACTTGTAAATCCTTTTCGGCTTTCCCAGAATCCTCTGATTTAACTCTTCGATGCCTAGTCCATGCTTCTTTGGAAGGATATGCATTGAATTTCTGACTTTTGTACCTCCTTTTTTAGCAAGCTTGTCTTTCAGCAAAAGGTCAGAGTCCAAATCTGCGTATTGTATGTTTTTGACGGCTGCTGCCAAGTGGGCTGCTGCTGCTATGCCTATTCCTGATTCACCCATACACCCAATCATGCACGGTATCCCAGCAGCTTCAGCAATGCTGGCTATTTTCTTGCCTTTCAGTATTCCTCCGCTTTTCATCAGCTTAATGTTTATCAAGTCTACTGCTTCTGCTTCAATCAAGCGTAAAGCGTCTTCAGGTGAATGAACGCTTTCATCAGCCATGATCGGTATTGGCGAGTGCTTCCTAACTTTTGCCAAGTCTTTCAGGTCTTTTGCTGGAACTGGTTGTTCGGCGAATTGGATGTTAAATCGTTCCGTCTTGTTAAGAACATTTATTGCTTGCTTGGGTGTCCATCCCTGATTTGCATCAAGTCTGATTTCTATTTCGTTGTCTACTGCTTTGCGGATAGATTTGATGCGTTCAACATCTTCGATGGGATCTGATCCAACCTTCACTTTTAGGGCTTTGAAGCCTTTCTTAACGGCTTTGACGGCATCTTTGGCCATTTCTTTTGGAGATTTGATGCTTAGGGTTATGTCTGTTAGGACTTCTGTGCGGTAGCCGCCGATTAGCATGAAAAGTGGTTTTCTAGCGGTTTTTCCCAGGATGTCATGTAGCGCCATGTCTATGGCTGCCTTTGCAGCTGGATTCTGCTTAACAGTTGAGTTCATGAGTTCGATGTTCTGCTCGATTCTTAGGGGGGACATGCCAATCAGTTTGGGTGCGATTTTGTCTAAGGTTTCAATGACTGTTTTGGGGTTTTCATTTGTCACTCTCTGCGAAGGTGATGATTCACCCCAGCCAACCACCTCGTAGTCTGTGTGTATCTTGACCACTATGTTGTGGCTTTCAATACTAGTTCCGGGTGCAATTTTGAAAGGTTCCTTGTAGCGTAAAACAACCGAGTAGACTTCAATCTGTTGGATTCCCAATTTGCAAACACCAAGAAACACGTTTCATATGCTCTACGGAAAAACTTTACTGCGGTTATTCAGCTGTTTTTCTTTTGCGTCTTCTTAATCCCTTAAACCTCAGCTTTGCCGTCAGGATTTTCTCGGAGCCAAACAGTTTCGCTGCAACATAAAGCACTACGACGGTAAAGATTGACACGTATACGATGCCTATGACAGCTGTTAGGTAGTCGCCGGTGAAAGCTACTTTGGACGCTAACATTGGATGTGTGAATGGTATTGCAAGTAAGACAATCATCAGAGGAAATGGTAAGGCGTAGATGTCAGTGAACATCATGAAAATCATTGGGAAAATCAACAGCATCGACAGAGGCCCTACTAATGCTTGGGCGCCTTTCACATCTTCCGCGAAAATGGATATTGAAACTGTTAATGCCAATCCTGAAATCAGTGACACGAAGAGTGAGGCTCCAAGAAGCAAGTATGATAATGGTGTTGGTGCTAATCCCACTGTTGCAAGGTCTACCCCGATTTCGGTTGGCATAGCGCTTGTGAAAGAACTCATGTAGTAATTGAAGCCTATCATGTAGACAATCGCTCCGACAACTGCTACAAGAATGGAACCCGTCAGTTTTCCAGCTAGAATTGTGAATCTATTGATGGGCAGTGTTAGCAGAGTTTCCAGTGTTTTTTCCTCCTTTTCTGAAGCAACAGAAGTAGCTGCAAACTGCATCGCAAATATAAGTAACATCATTATGCCTATGGGCATGCCTATGGACTGCAACATAACTAGCCCAAAAAGCGCGTCTGGACTTATGGGAATGTTCTTTCCTTTAATAATCGATTCGTGGTGTGCAATAAACGGGTTTGGAGCTAGCCATCTCTTGAAGCTCTCTATGAGGGCATATATAACCGAGGAACTGGCCGATTCAGTTATGCCTCCACCTCTAAACACTGTGTAAACATTCATTTCAGCTACCAAGTAATTGGTAATGTTATAGCTGAAACCTTGAGGTATAACTATGAGCGCGGTAGCGTTTGATTCTTGAGCATAAACTGCGGCTTCATCCAAGTTTACAGTTTCAATTTCATCAACTGTGATGCTTCGGTTTTCCAAAAAGTCTTTGAAAATATAGCTGATGCTGCCATTGGCATCATGATCCATAATGATTATCGAAATGTTTTTCATGCTTTCTTCTGTTGCTTCCATTGAAGTTTGAACTGCAAATCCCATTAGGGGAAACACTACTAACGGGACGATTATCATGCCTAGGAGGAGTGTTGGATTTCTAACTAACTCCTTAACTTCCTTGACAATGATGTTGAATAAGTCTCTAAGCAAAACCAACCACCTTTGAAAAAACTTCTTCAAGATTTGCTGCTTGCGCTTTTTTCTTAAGCTCTGTTGGAGAGCCTTCAGCTACTATTTTGCCTTTGTTTATGAGAGCCACTTTGCTGCATAGATACTCCACTTCAAGCATGTTGTGACTTGACAGAAGCACGGTAACTCCTTCTTGCTCCACATATTGCTTTATGATTCCTCTAACATGAACGGAATGAAGAACATCTAATCCGCTGGTTGGTTCATCCAACAGTGCAAGTCGAGGCTTGGTCATGAGGGCTCTCGCAACGAGAAGACGTCTTTTCATACCTTTGCTGTACGTTTTCACCTTATCTTTAAGACGTTTTTCTAACCCAGAAATCTTTGATGCAACCTCAACAGTTTCTCTAACCATCTCTTCATCTTCAACGGTGAATTTGGCCATAAACTTCAGGTACTCATGGCCTGACAAGTTTTTGTAGGCTCCCGCTTCTTCAGGAAGATAGCTTATAAGCCTACGGATCTCAGCGGCTTGGCTGACAACGTCACGGCCAAGAACTTTCACTGAACCTGAAGTAGGCTTTAGCAACGTTGAGATAACCCTAAGTGCAGTTGTTTTCCCAGCTCCATTCGGACCGATAAGACCGAAAATTTCTCCGCTCTTAACAACAAAGCTCAAACCATCCAAAGCATGAACGTCACCGAAAACCTTAACCACGTCAGCTGCTTCAATAGTCAAACTCAATACCATAGACCTCGAAGGCGTTAACATTTCATTTGATAGTTAAAGGTTATGGTTCATCCTAATGCCCATTATCAGCTTAAAAGATTGCCATGCATTACCAGAACTGCTGATTCTACAGCATTTTAGGGCGTTGACGTTGGCATTCGACCCCGGTATCCTTTGTAGCAGGGGGCATGAGAATGCTCAAAAACTTCTTGTCTACCACAAAGAACCCGGGTGTTTTTGTTATCCCACTGATTTTCCCTTGACTGCGAGGTTGATATCGACACTATGAATGCGCCTAGGATGATGATTACCGCGAGAGCCAGGGCTAGCTCGAATTTTCTTTTCATAATTCAACCTCCACAATATTATATGTTGAAAGCGGCAAATAAGGTTTTATTTGTTGGAAATTTTCTCATGAAAAAATGTTTCTAGTGGGCCCGGTGGGAGTTGAACCCACGATCTTCGCCGCTTCCTCCAGAATGTTCACTGTGTGAGGGCGACGTCCTAACCAACTAGACCACGGGCCCTCTATATAATCATTCATAACCTATTTTTGTAGTTACCCCTCATAATCTTTGCTGTTTTTCAGAAAAATAAAGTAAAATGCTTCATCTCTGACGAGAACATGGAAAAATTAGATGGATAAAGAGTAAATGACTTGGTTTAGTTTGCCTGGAAAGCCATAAGCAAACTACTCTTCTTTCACAGTTATACCTCTTATCTCCTTGACCCATGGCATGGAAACAGCGTCTTCATGGAACCAGTCGTACAGCTCCTGCACTATCTTTTCGTTTCTCTCTTCTACACTTTCATCAACTAATTCCACCATAATTACCGCCATTTTCTTCATTTACACCACTTCACACACAGGAGTATGCCTAACCCTCCTCTCTTTCTTAAGGGATGTTTCCCACTCTGATGTATCACAAGCTAGGATTCCGAATCTGATATTACGAAATAATACTCAACAAGATTTCTACATGAGACATAGCCAACTAAACCCAAGATACAAGAATTGTTCCTCATCTTCAGAAGATAAACCTCTACACTTCACCCAAGAGCGAAATTCAGAAAACTTAAAAACACTCTACTCCATTTTCAATCTAGAGCCGAGGTAGCTCAGCCTGGGAGAGCGCCCGGCTGAAGACCGGGTTGTCGCCGGTTCAAACCCGGCCCTCGGCACCACAGAACTTTCTTTCA
>SOJA01000224.1 GCA_004376975.1 Candidatus Bathyarchaeota archaeon | reverse complement strand
AACTCCCAAATATTGCCTGATCCTCCAACTACGGCGTAACCAACAACATTTTCATCCCCGTCCTCCACTACAAAAACTCCTTCTTTCTCAACGTCTGGACGTTTCAAACAACACCAACGCCAATACTCCGGAGTTTTTAAAGTAAATCCGCCATAATCTGAATAAATCCTATCAAAAAGCTGCACAATTTCATTTTCATCACCATCTTCAAAGCTTCTAATTTTATATTTACATGCTTCTAAAGACAAACCAGAAGCCTCACATCAATAAACTAGATAAAACTTTTTTGAATCTATTTCAAGAACGCTAGCCATTTCTACTGTATACGTTATTCAATTTTTCCTTGAGAAGCTTAAACGTTTCACGCGCATGTCTTTCTTTTGATACTCCTACGGCAACGCCTTTAATGTTCGGCAAAGTTCCTATATATTGTATTGCTTCTGAAGGCTTTAAGTATCCAGCTGCCAAGATGCTTATTGCTATCAAGACTGGCTCAGGGACGCCTTCTAATACTTTTTCACACTCTTTCTTCGATGGAATCATTTGAAACCCTACCTTGTTAAAAGGTGCAGCAATCGCTATTTCACGTAGATTAACATCCCACTCTGTGAATTTGTTCACCAAATACGAGAAATTTCCAGTATTGAAACCCGGCGTCACTCCAAGCTTACGCGTGAAATCTACATATTCCTTAAATAGCCAGTCCAAATCAAGAGCCAGAGCCATATCAGTTATCATTTGATGAAGTAGCACTGAGCTTAAATTTGCCTGCTTACCTGCTGAAGATTTTATTCTAGAAATTTCATAAGTTAGATAAGTTTTCAAGAGAGATACAGGATCTGCTCTTGTAACTCCTTTCAAGCCCATTGCAACTGCTCTCATATTTCCAGATACCAAAATCTGCTTCGCAAACCTTTTAGCCAATCCTGGAATCCCCCCAACTTGAGTGGCCAATCTAACATACTCATACGCATAGGGCACAATGGCATAGAGGCTTAATCGTTCAACTGCACCCCTCTTATGCACCTCCCTCAAAATCGAAAGCGTTGTCTCACTTACTGAAAACATGAAGCCGTTAGCTCCATTCTCCATGGAAGTCATAATCAAATCGGCAGCGCTTTCCGGATAAGTTGATGTGTCGCCTCTAACTCTAGCTCTCTCCTGTGAAAGATGACTAATACTGTGAAAAGGATTGTCACCAACCAACAATACCTTTCCATTTCCGTTACTCATTCACACTAGCCTCATGTTGTACCTGGTCAATAATCTGATCAACTTTTGAAGCAGCATAGAAGTCTGGCTTTGCCGTACCATTCTCTCTCACTGATTTAACGAAGTAATCGTCTTCACGAAAGTATTCTGGTCCTCCCAGCCAGAAAACTACGTTATCATGAAGATCCTGCCGGTACCAAGCAGATGATTCTCCATTCAGCCTTAACTCAACCTTATCATCATTCACTTCAATAATTCCTTTAGAACCGCTGATTGATAATCCAACTTCAGGCATACGATAGTTCTTCATACACCATGAAATATCAAACTCTCCTCTCAAACCATTAGATTTCTTAACTGAGAAATAAACAGAATCCTCGGATTGGCTATCATCAGGTGATACAAGCCTAGCCGAGTCCACTTCTAAGTCACCAAAAAACCACATCGCCAAATCCACGGTGTGACAACCTAAATCCATAAGAACTCCCCCTCTGGACGCAGATGCCCTTGAACTTTCGTTAACCCCATAAAAATCTGAGGAATAAGCATACGCCTTGAAAGAAACTAACTCACCTAAAGCACCTTGAGCCAATAGATTCTTTGCCTTTCTAAAGGTAACAGCAAACCTTCTAAGATATCCAACCATATTAACACCGCCAAAACGCTGAGCTAACTCACATAGTTCCTTTGCCTTATCGTAACTCGAAGCTAACGTTTTCTCGACAAACAAATTACGAGCCACTTTCTCCAAGTATAAAGTTCTTGCAACAGGAAAATGAGAGGGAATCGGCGTCGTCACATAAACCGCGTCTAGATCCAAATCAGACAGCTTCTCTATATCGTCTACCATAGGAATCCCCTTAAACACTTTTTTCAAAAACTTACGCATCATAACGCTCTTGTCACATAACGCTGCAAGCTGAACGTTTGGCAAGACATTCAAGATACTGGCATGAAGCACGCCCATCTTTCCCAGCCCAACAACTGCAACCTT
>SOJA01000005.1 GCA_004376975.1 Candidatus Bathyarchaeota archaeon | reverse complement strand
GCTGCACAAAAGGAATTGATTGAAGAATGTATGCATCATAGAGACTATACAACAATTAGTAATGACGTGATTGCTGATGCGTTAGCTTCTCTCGCTCTGAAACACACTGACAGAATTTTCAAACGCAATCTAAAAATCATACGTACCAACCACAAGATTCTTTCCCGATGGATTAAAGATGAACCTCTAATTGATTGGGTTCCTCCGGAAGCGGGAACCTGTGCTTTTCTGCGATACAGAATGAATATTTCTTCCAGAGACCTTTGCATACGTTTACTTCGTGAAAAAGGAGTGTTTCTTGTTCCCAGCTTCTGCTTCGGAATGAAAAAACATTTGAGAATAGGCTATGGCTGTAAAACTGAAACTCTGGAGAGGGGGTTGTCTAGCTTCAAATCCTTCTTGAGAACATGTCCTACCTAGAAGACTATATACAATACAGGTGGTGATGCCCGCAAATCTACTCTTCTTACATTTGTGAACGTACGCGTTACTTTTTAGCCTGTGTCTCTAGTACGGTGTCAAAAAGCCGTGTGACTTGCACACCTATTGGAAGTCCGAGAAGCAAGCTCTTTAGGCTAACCGAGTAGTAATGAGCAGTGATATGTTCAAGATTCTTGGTTTCTTCCATCCAAGCACGAAAGTCTGTGATTTCCCTTTCAACTTCTATCAGTAACTCTCCTTCAACCTTGAGATCAGCATTGCCGAAGCGCTCTCTGCGTATTCTAATTGTATCAGCAATGGGTCTCTGGCTATATTCCTCGTATAACTCAAAGATTCTTGGATGATTCTCTTGAGTATCATATGCTTCAAGTTCAGCCACAATTTCCTCTATTTCAGGTTGCATGAGCGAAGCTTCCTCATCTCAATATATCTTGTTTATGAATTCTCTATTCATACCCAACCTTCACAACAAAGACAAATAATTAAAAATATGTGTGCGTTAATAGGCCTAAATCTAGCTCACCCACCCTTCGAAATATCTAGTGCTTATCTCTAATGCTGGGGGTTGGTTTGAACCAGTAACCAGTGGAGATTTCTCCTGCAAAATCCGGCGCGCGCTATGCGTAGAGAATGGGTTAGCCAGGGAAAACACAGCTACTGGTGGGTTCCAACAACTTGATCTAATGCTACAGATTTGAAGAAGAGAAAAAAGAGGAGTTAAAGGCATGCTGTTGTTAAGTTGTTTGCGTTGGTTCTTGCGGCGTTGTTCTTGCAATCATTGAATAGTAGTATAGTGTTAATCCTATTGGTAGGATGGGTTGTATAAAGGCTGTCAGGATGCTGCTTACAAGCGGGCTAGCCAAGCCGAAAGGTGTGCTGATCACTCCTAGTAATGCGCTTACTATGCCGATTATTATGTAGAGCAGAAGGAGCAGCCCGAATGTTTTTAGCCATCGATGGCTGACGAGAAGACGACTTCTTGAAAGGCTTTCCAGCACACCTACGTTTTCGATTATTATTGCTGGGACTACAAGAGAGAACATTATCGCTAAGATTATGCCTGGAACTACGAATGCGATTAATCCTATGACGATGAGAATACCTGTGATAATGCTCACTGCTAAAAGTGACAACAGCCTTGAAATGGTAAAGTTGAAGCTTGCTTGAAGGCTTGCTTGACCTTTTTCTAGTGTATCTGAAGCAAATTTTATGGTAATCCCTTCAGCAATGTAGCCAATGATCCATCCAATGATTCCTGTTAGGAATGCAACGGCGAGAACTGCCGAGAGGTAACCTGGCAGCCAGTTTAAGATTTCTTCTAGTGTTGCTGTTGGTAGTAAGGTTGCTGGTCTCGTAATGGCGTAGTTTACTGCAATTGTGAACATACCTGTTATGGCACCTGCGATCAGGAAGGGGATCAGATATTTAGTGAATTTTTCCGAGTATAAGGCGAATGTTTGGGTGATGATTTCTCCGATGGTTAATTCTCCTGAAGGTTTACTCTTGCTCAAGTTTTCAACATCCTTGGGTTTTGTTAGTCGTTTGTGTTTATTAGTTTATACGCGATTGTTTGGTGCCATGTCGCGCGCGAGAATCGCAGTCCATCATGAGCCTGAGAACCTATAAGATCCTTTCTGAGTATCTGCAGTGTCCCACATCAGAACTGGAGATTAAGATTTAGTTCCAGTCCTTTCTTCTTTTTCCTCTAAGTATCTAATTGCTTCATCCAATTTCTTTATTTTTTCTGGACTCGCAGAATCTACAAAT
>SOJA01000159.1 GCA_004376975.1 Candidatus Bathyarchaeota archaeon | reverse complement strand
TGGGGTGAACAGAGAGCCAACATTTTCCGGAGGGCTTTGTGTAAGATACTGCTATCATCCTCAGTGGGACTTGTTGAGCTTCATCGAACGCCTCCCAGATCTTTAGATATTCGTCCTCCTCGTCCTGGTATTCTGTTCCACCTGGACCAAATTTGAGATTCTCTAACTCTGATGGTATCCAGTTTGTATAGGCTTTCCTTATGCGGAATATATCTGTAAGAAATCTTCGGCAGGACTCAAAGTCTCTCCTCCAATGATAATCTCGCATCCTAATTGCCATAAATCACTTCACCCAAAGATCTGAGTAATACTTGCAGTGTTCTATTCTTGCCTTTTCTCTACGTTATATAGTGTTCTCATCTATGGGCATCTTCGACTGTCCTGATAGGAATTGTTGCGCGCATTAACATTTGCTCGATGAAAAAGCATATGGAGAAGTTCAGCAGGGGCTAATAATTCTGATAAGTGGAATTTTAGGTATTATAGCCCCGAAAATTGAAGATTAGAGACCACCTCTGCTTCTACTGTGAAACGTATGCAGTATACATACATCAATAGGAATAGCTAGGCAGCGATATGATTTTCACGACTATGAGATTCAAACGACACTCGTTGGAGCCACGTGCATGCATGCATCATATCCAAGCTCTATCAATGCACAAACTCCTTGCACGCGCAACGGCAAACAGAATAAGCGAGTTATGCCATACTTGGTTTGGTGTATGTGATGGAAGCCTACGTATTCATTAACTCCGACCCTGGAATTTTGTGGCAAATTACTGAAGCTATACTTAAGATTGATGGGGTAAAGATGGCTCACGCTGTCACAGGTCAATTCGATGTTGTTGCTTATGCAGAATTTCCGAACATTGACGGGCTTAGGGATATTATAGATAAGGTTAGGTCTCTAAAGGGAGTTCAACGAACCCAGACAGCAGTAGCAATACCACCCAGACTAGAATAGCGCGTAACTCATAATCTTGGGGTCCACATCGGCACTTTTTCCATGTAATTTTCGTACTCCTTGCCAAATTCTCTAATCAACTCTTCCTCCTCTTTCTTGGAAATGAGAAAAATAAGCACAACCATCCAAGGAGTAGAGAGTAGAGAATACCATGCAGATAATAGGAAAGAAATTCCTACATGTGAGAGTAGTCCGCCCAGATATTGTGGATGTCTAATAATGGAATAAACACCTCTGGTAACAATTTTCTCTGTTCTATGTGTTTCTGCTACTTTCAACGTAGTTTCTCTGTTCTCTACAATCTCTGTACAACTATATCGCTCGTCCCTACGACTCTCTGTCATTGCAGTCTCCGGAGAACTGACATCTGTAGCTTGTCCCCTTACAAGTCGTGAGTCAGCCTTCCACCTTTCTGGGTTTCCGATAGGGAAAATAGGGCGTGGTCTAAACAGACCATCTTGTCGGTAATGGAGAAACACCAATAGAGCCTCTAGAGAGTAGATTGGGATCGATTCTAAACCAAATGTTCAATCAATACTTTTGTTCCAATACCAATCAAAATTAGACCGCCTATTACTCCAATTTTATTTTCAAAAAAATGTCCAAATCTCTTACCAACAAAGACCCCTAGAAACGAGATCAGAAAGGTTATGATTCCAATTACTACCGCTGGAGTTACAATGGAAATCTTTAAGAATGACAGACTCAGCCCAACAGCTAAAGCATCGATGCTTGTAGCAATGGATAACATCAACAGGACATTGATATTACGTGGATTGATTATTCTTCTACTTGATTCTGTCCTAATTGTTTCATAAATCATTCTGGAACCAATAAAACTCAAAAGTCCAAAAGCAATCCAATGGTCAATACCTGAAATGAAATTTATAATATTAATGCCTGCTGACCATCCGATAACTGGCATAATTGCCTGAAAAAAACCGAAAAACACCGCAATCCTTAGAGCATCATTGATTTTGAGACGTTTAATTGTTAATCCACTTGTGATAGACACAGAAAAGGAGTCCAGTGCTAATCCAAATGCTATGAGTAAAATCGTAATCACATCCATTCGATATCACTCTTGTTCTTAGACTTGTTGTATTCTCTAGAAGATGGTTCCGTTGATATTTATTTAGTACTAAGCTAGTATATTCCATGATGATGGAGATGTCAGATACCCGAAAAAAATTAGGGTTTTCGGGAGACATCTCCAATTTAGACTGAACTATGCGCGTGCAAATTACTTTCCAAAA
>SOJA01000117.1 GCA_004376975.1 Candidatus Bathyarchaeota archaeon | reverse complement strand
AAAATCTTGTCCTCAGGATTTGTTTCGAGGGCTGCTCTTATTTGGGCGAATATTTGGGCGTCTGTGAAGTGCATTTGCGTTATAGCATCTGTCGGGCATTCTGCTACACACGTTCCGCACCCGTGACACATAGCTATTGTCACTTGAGCTGGTTTTCCTTCCTCAGCCTTAATTGCTCCATAGGGACATCTCTGGGCGCATATGCCACACTTGGTCTTGACGTTTCTACACTTGTCTGGGTCTACGACGGCTACTATTGGCTCAATCTTCCACGTTGGCTTCGAAAGCACGGTTGCGGCTCTTGATGCTGCGCCGTGGCCTTGTGAGACGCTGTATGGTATGTCCTTCAATCCTTGGCATGCTCCAGCTAGGAATATTCCGGCAGTAGGGGCATCTATAGGCTTGAGCTTAGGGTGACTCTCCATGAAAAAACCGTCTGAACCGCGTGTTAAACTGAGTATGCGAGCCATCTCATCTGTACCTTTCTTGGGTATGGCTGCAGTTGCCAAAACAACCATTTCAGCCTTAATTTCTATGGGCTGGCTAAGTGCCATGTCTTCAGCATGCACAACCAGATTTTTCGTTTCAGGGTCTTCGAAAACTCTGCTTACTCTTCCACGAACGAAGTTCACACCATGCTCTCTTGCACGGCTATAGAATTCTTCATAACCCTTGAAGTTGCTCCGCATGTCCATGTAGAAGACATAGACTTCTATGTCTTCTTTGTACTTCTCTTTGAGCTGAATAACATGCTTTAGAGTATACATGCAACAGAAGTTTGAGCAATATGGGTATTTGTTTACATCGCGTGAACCGACGCATTGGATGAAGGCAATACTGTGGGGCTTCTGTCCATCCGAAGCTCTAACAACTTTCCCGCCAGTTGGACCAGCAGCAAGTATGAGCCTTTCAAACTCTAGAGACGTTATCACATTTGTATATTTGCCATAACCGTAGAGCGGGTCATCATATGGAAAATAGATGTCGTAGCCTGTAGATACAATTATTGCCCCGACTTTCAGTTTGATTTCTTCGGGTTTCTGTTCAAGATTTATGGCTCGTCTTGCTCCGCAAGCGTCAACGCACTTGTAGCATTCAATACAGTAATCCTTGTCTAAAGTGTAAATTAGCGGAACAGATTGGTCAAAGGGGACGGATATGGCTTTTCTAACGCCTAAATTCATGTCCCACTCGTTTGGATATTCAATTGGACAAACTTCTCTGCATTCGCCACAACCAGTGCAGTTTTCAGCAATCACGTATCGTGGGTTTTTGCGAATCTTGGCCTCAAAATTGCCTATAAAACCACTGACGCTAAGCAAATCAGCATAAGAAATAATCTCAATGTTAGGATGACGTCCAACATCAACCATTTTTGGGCCTTCAATACATATGGAGCAGTCAAGGGTTGGAAACGTCTTATCCAGCTGTGCCATGTGACCTCCTATACTCTCTCCTTTCTCAAGCAAATACGTTTTGAAGCCCATCTCAGCCAAGTCCAAAGCAGCGTTCATTCCAGCTATGCCACCACCTACGACTAATGCCTTGTTGGTTACTGGAACCTCCATTGTCTCCAGTGGATGAAATAGCCTTGCTTTTGCAACAGCCATTTTTATCAGGTCCTTAGCTTTTTCGGTGGCTTCTTTTGGTGTACTCGGGTGGCACCATGATGAGAACTCACGTATATTTGCCATTTCAAAGAGGAAGGGGTTCAAGCCTGCTTCAGAAACTGTTCTTCGAAATGTAGGTTCATGCATTCGTGGCGAGCACGCTGCCACAATAACACGGTTGAGCTTGTGCTCTTTTATTCCTTTTCTGATTTCATCTTGCCCAGGGTCTGCACACGTGTAACGGTTCTCCTTTACATACACGACGTCTGGCAAAGTTTTCGAGTACTCAACTAGCTCTTTTATATCTATCACACCAGCTATGTTTAAGCCACAGTGACAAATGAAAACCCCTATCCGAAGTTCTTCAACTTCTGTCTGCTTCTGCATTTCTTTTTGAGACATCTACGCCACCTTCCAGTTCAACCTCTTCTCAACGGATTCCCTCACTTTCCGAGAACTCTTCGCCTTCAACTCTTTAGTCATCTCAATTGGTGAAGCTAACCTTTCTAATGCCCTATTCCACGCCCCAGAGCTAACTGGTGTATGTCTTATTGAGCCGCGTTTAAGCTCCAAGGCCTCCTCAACTGGGCAAACAATCTTGCATGCTCCGCAGTAAACGCAAAAAATCTCGTTTACATGCACCTTTTTATCCTTATCAGAAAGAGAAAGTGCACCTGTTATTGGACAAACATCATAGCAGTCTGTGCAGTCTTCTGGACAATTTTCAGGGTGAATAATAATCTTTCCATGAAAGATTTTTCGCACAGTTACGACTCCTTCGGGGCACTTGAATTCGCACACTCCACAGCATGGGCAATGTTCCTTTTTGATGTCGATTTTAACCTGAAGTTCTCCCTTCTCCTTTTCAGTTAACGAGTCTACTTTTTCAACAATTTCTCCATCAGCTGTCAATCTCGTTACTCTGATCAAATCTAAAGGACATATGTCCTCGCATTCAACGCAATCCACGGGGTATTTGCTTGAATTTACTTGGATGTCTCGAATCAATTGAGGGAAGCTTTCCTTATCAACAACTGACAGAAGGTGTTCCCCATTCACAGTTACTTTTATTGCTCCATAAGGACACAATATGTCGCATATGCCACAGAAATTACATTTTTCCAAATCTATGTCAATGTTTGCGTGTTTAGCCTTCTCTCCTAGAGCTTTCGGCTGTTTTTCGAGTTCAATGGCTTCTTTTGGGCAGGCAAGAGTACAGATTTGACAGCCTACACACACGTTTTTGTCAAGGGTTAACTTGTAATTTCTGATATGCAAAATCCATTCTAGCGTTAATGTTTCTGCCGTGTGTTTTTTCGTTGTTTTCAGAGGCATCCATTAACCCACCGGGTCATGTGTGATGTGAATTGCAGTGAAACATGCTCTAATATTTTACGTTCATATATAGTTTAGTTCTGAATCTGCAAGGGTTTAATGAAGAAAAATTGTGCAAACCGCAACGTGACAGTTCAAGCCTTCGTTTTCCAGAGCTATAATGTTTAAACTAGCATTCTGTAACAAACTTCTAAAGACCTCGACGGGGAACTTCTTCTTTAAGCCGGTAATAACGAGGACAGCGTTGGGTTTTGTGGTTCGTTTAATCTCATTTAGAGTCTTGAGGGGATTAGGCATGTTCTGAATGACAGTTAGAGCAAAAGCGTGGTCAAAGGTACCTTTTTTCAGAGGAGTGTTATCAGCATCAGCCAAAATCAAATGCACATTTGAAAACTTGTCGGCACGTTCTTTTGCTTGGACCAGTATTTTTCTTGAAATATCCAATCCAACAATTGTTCTAGCTTTGCTTGCAATATGGTTGAACAAAAGCCCCGTTCCACATCCTACATCCAAAACTGAAGTTTCTTTTCCCATGCGTACATTTTGCATAGCAGCTCCAATTTTTGCCGTTTGCTCCTCAGAATATCGCATATCATAGATGTTTGCTGTTAAATCGTAACGTTGCATCACATCGCGTTTCCAGGTCCACTCACTCAATGTAAACCCTTCAGAAATTTTATGTACACATAAGGCTTCTAAAGCTATTGGCGAATACTGTGCTAAGCTCCAAATCCTTCGTTGTCTTATTGAGTCCAGGTGCTGATGAAGCTGAGAAGACTGTTAGGAAGGCTGTTTCTCAACATAAAATGATACTCATTATTGGTGATTGTTGGGTTCATTACACTGGAAGAGCAAGCTCAAAACTGGAGTCTGGAGAACGTATATTAATCATCAAGGAAGACGGTTCCCTTCTTGTTCACCGCTCTGTTGGCTACGAGCCTGTGAACTGGCAGCCTCCCGGTTGTATTTTTCACGTTCAAGCAATTAACAACATCTTGGAGATTCATGCTGTAAGGCAGAAGCCAGTTGAATCCGTCAAGGTGTTTTTTGACAAGATCCACATGGTTTCTGCTTCAAGTCTCATGGATTCTGGAGAGTTTTCTCTTTACGCAAGCGAGGAAGATATGCAAAAGGCAATTCTGTTGGATCCTTCGCTGGTAGAAGAGGGATTCAAACCCATAAGTTATGAGAAAAAAGTTGAACCAGGCTTCGTCGATGTTTATGGCGTGGACAAAGATGGTTGTTTTATTGTTGTGGAGATCAAACGTAGAACAGCAGGCAGTGAAGCTGTACTGCAACTAGCAAGATATGTTGATGCAATCAAGAGTAGAGTAAACCGTAAAGTGCGGGGAATTCTGGTTGCCCCAAACATTGCAAAAGGAGTTCAAAAGCTCCTAGTAACCCTTGAATTGGATTTCAAGGCTCTCAACCCTAGAAAGTGCTCTGAAATATTGAACAAACCGAAAACCAGAAAATTGGAGACCTTTTTCAAAAAGGAACAAAGTAATAAGTCATAAATTGTCTGTGCGCATCGTCATCGGTGCTGCAGTCTTTCCGCCAAGGCGTAGGTTATGAGAGGTAGAATTGAGCTTGCTTCACCAAAAATGAAGGTTTTTTCAGCATTCTTTTTTATCTGTCCCCAGGATATAGCCTCCCTTGGTCTTGCTCCAGATAAGGAACCGTCGGCTTCAATGGCGGTGGATAGATAAACAGCGTAATCCAATCCTCCTTTGAATTGGTTCCACCAGATCGTGTGATGTTTTGATATTCCGCCGCCAACTATTAGAGCCCCAGTTTTCTCAGCTTCCCAAACTTTGTCACTTAATAATTGTTCATCTTTTAGAACATTAATCTTGAAATCTTTGTCTTGCGAGAACATCCACAGCTGGTATCCAATCATTCCATCGGTTATGCCTGGAACTATGACCGGAATCTTGTTTTTTGTCGCCCAATAGATTATCGAATCCTTAGAATCTAATCTTTTTCCGAATTCCCATACGAGCTCGTAGGTTGCTAATTCCTTCTTCTCTTCGTAGATTTCGTTCAGAAATTTTTGAACATTTTTTTCCACCTGATCAGCATACACTTTATCTGGAACTAGAACGTTACCTAAACGACTGAAACCCTTTTTCTTAACTTCCTCATCGTTCAATTCAAAAGAACCTTGATAGTAGTCTCCCCAGATTCTCGCTAAATCGTGGTCTAGAGTTCCACAGGTCGTGATAACCAAGTCGAACCAGTTTCTCCTCACCATTTCCCTGAAAATGCCTCTTATCCCGGTTGCCACTAAACACGCTGGAAAGGACAGGAAATTAAGTGATTTCTTATCATTGATCATTCTTTCGAGGATGTTTACGGCTTTTGCCACTTTGTTTCCTTGGAAACCACCTATTTCTTCCATTTGCCCTAAGATCTCTTTCAGATTTCCTGGCTTTTCTATCTCAAAATCCTTCACTTTCTTCATAGGTAAGACTGTATTGTTCCTTCATTTAAGAGTGGAGGAAGGAGGGTTTGAAAGTGGTTTTTAGAATCATGTAAGTAATAAGATTCTTGGTGGGTCTTTGGAAGATGGTTTTTCCTAAGCTTCGTCTAATTGTCCCATGGGTTTCGGGCTTCAAATGGTATCGTTATGAAATCATATATTGGCGTTCTTACGCATACAAGGAAAATTGAGAATTCTGTGAAACGCGTAAAGGCGAGAATCTTTCAAACAGGTTGAATTCAGAGAATGGAGTAATTGAAGAATAAAGGAGAATTGTGGATTAGGCGATTAAACGATTTGAGGAAGGTAATGTAACATAACTGTTTTTGGTTACAGTCAAGATATTGAGAAATTCAGTATTGATATACAGTATATCCTAAAGAAAAAAAAAGGGGTGTGGCTTGTTTTTCTATTTTTCCGTAGCTTCTTCTACTTTTTTCGCTGCTTCGGTGGCTGTTTGAATCCATTCGTCGGCTTTTTTCCTTACTACGTCCTTGAAGCCCAATCCAAATGCTATGGCAATGCCAACTCCAGCTCCCACTGATATGCCCCATGCCAAGGCGGTGGCGAATATGTATAAGATGGTGACGTCTATTCCTATCACACTTAGGGCTATTACTAATACCACAAAATATAGGAGTAATCTTAAGCCAGTGGTTATTATGCCAACGAACTCTATTTTTGCCTCTCTGCCAAGAGCCTTGAAGAAGTCAACGAAGTAATCGATCACTATGAAGCCGAAGATTAGAATGAAGATGCCTGCAATGAATTTAGGTATGTAGGAGACTGTTGTGTTCAAGAACTCGCTTAGGACTTCTATTTTCAGTATGTTTGCAGCGGTCAGAATGGCTATTAAATAGATAAACCATCTTACAACAAGGTCGAAGAAGTGTACGCATGTTATTCCGGATGTTTCTATCGACTTGCCTATGATTGTTTTGCGCAGTGCATCATCGACTCCTACTTTGTCCATGATTTTGGATACTCCTTTGCCCAGAGCGCGTCCTGCTATCCAGCCTATGATCAAGGCAATTATCGCACCGATTATCCCGGGAAGCATATTCACGAATATTGTCCATAGGTCTTCCAAGAAAGCTATCTGTAAGCTTACGAGGTCGTACATTATTAACACCTTTCTTAGCATATCAAGATGATGAGTATATAATCTTTGTTAGCTTCTTTACTGGGACCGTTTGGTGGTGAGACTATCAAAGAAATAAATGATGGTTGTCCTGAGCATTAACAGTAGCGTCTAACAACTTTATTGACACCAGCTCGCGTCCTTGAACATACGTTATGAAATAGGTTTCTCTCGGTTGTGATGATGAGAAAGAACGCTGTAACGCTTCAGCACACGGAGTGGGTTTTTGTTCGCTTATGCCAGTTGTTCAGCAATTAGATTTAATATGTGCTTCAGAATGATAGATAAGCCAAATACAGCACCGTGGAGGTTGGCATGTTGGCAGTGGATGAAATAGTAGTCTTAAGAAGCGTTATCGGAATATGTTTTCTCGTCTTTACGGCAAAACTGCTAGCTGGAATCTGTCAAAAACATAAGGTTCCAGGAATTGTTGGAGAAGTGCTAGCTGGAATTATTTTTGGACCTTATGCTCTAGGGGGAATGATATTTTTCTTCGGAGAGCCCGTCCTCACAGCTGAAGACCCAATAATTTTTAGTTTTGTTCAGATAGGTGGGATAATCGTTCTGTTCTTAGCTGGGTTGCATTTGACTTTTGCTAACTTTTTACACGCTGGAATTCAATCATTTATTATAGGAGCCATCGACGTTACTGTTAGTTTTGTTATCGGATTCTTCGTATCATCAATGTTAGGTTATTCATGGACAGTCGCTTTAATTATCTCATCAGCATTAGCTGTAACTGGCATCGCTATTGTCATGAGAGTTTTGGAGGAATTAAACTTGATGCATGAAGGAGCCTGGGGCTTACAAGAGTCAAGAATGATAGTCAATATAGCAGTGATAGACACAATATTAGGTTTGGCCATCTTATCGGTCGTAACTTCCGTCACATTAAAGGGTGAAGTTATACCTTTTCCGATGATGATCGTAAAAGTTGTACAAATTTTCGCTATCGGAATCCTCACACTGGCTCTCTTTGCCATAATTGTGCCTCGTCTCGTTGCCGAAGTTAGCATATGGGAATTCAAGGGAACGGCTGAGACCAGTGCCATAGCTATTTGCTTTGGTTTGGCCTTTCTTACAGCCTATATGGGTTTATCCACTATTGTCGGGGCCTTTATAGCCGGTGTTGCCGTTGCAGGTTCAAGAATTCTAGTTAAAGCGAAGGGATTTATCGAAAGTCTAAATCTCCTTTTCGGAACAGTATTTTTCGCTATGATGGGGGCTCATATTGATCCTCAAGTCTTCCTTCAACTAGACTATCTTGTTCTCTTTAGTTTTCTTGCAATGGCTGTTCTCATAAAGATCGTTAGCTGTGGCTTTCCAAGCATCGTATATTTTTCAGACATAGGTAAGGGATTAACCGTCGGAGTAGGAATGATTGCCCGAGGCGAGGTTGGACTACTTGTAGCCGGCATGGGGTTTGCGATGGGTGTTCTCCCACAAAACGTTTACGTAACTCTCGTGATAACATGCCTAGCCACAACGATTATAAGCCCTTTTCTGCTAAGGGTCTTGAGAAAGCATATAGACAAACAGCAGGAAGAGAGGATTTCACTGACTCAAAAAGCATGAAGACACGTTAGATTGCTTCATCTGTTATCTTTCGTAACTTGTGAATTGTCTCCTGAAAGTTTTCATAGACATCCACTGCTTGGATAGGGCTTCTTTTCTCTTGGATTAATCCTATAGCCAATAGAGAAACGCCTATGAACTTGTAGTGGAACAACTCGTCAAGGAAAATTGAGGGTATTAAACCCGGGAAATGCATGATGTTTAAACCAAGCTTCACCAGCCTAGCTCGCTCTTGTTTAGATATGTGTTTCCCCAATAAACGCTTTGCATAGTGTGCTTCTTGAGCTGCTCCGCTCAATACGTTTGCTGTTTCATCATAGGATGAACCCAGTTCTTGCAGCACCTCAATGATAGCTTTGTGTTCCTTAGATTTCACTGGTTGAACACCTGCTTATTTCTCAGTGTTGTGTTAGCGTGATATGTATTATTCGCAGTAAAAAACTTAGTGTCAATGAGACATGCAGAACTTCCTTCGCCCTCTTCTTAGGGAAAGATTCTTTTAAGAAACGAGTGGAATTTTCCTCTTGAATTCAAAAGCTTTTGAAAGAAATACGTGTAAAAAATTCGATTGAAAACGGACTGAAAAAACGTGATTGGGTCTTGCGATGGTGAAACTTTTT
This sequence comes from Candidatus Bathyarchaeota archaeon, assembly GCA_004376975.1. The sequence goes on along the minus strand of SOJA01000117.1, from coordinate 12,412 downwards.
CTGTTTATGGTACATTGGTGTTTAACTTTTTATTAAGACAACATTTAAACTATTAAATTCAAGATTTATGTTAAATCCGAACTTCTGGAGAAATTTGTTGTTTCCATATGTACCATTGCTTTGCTGGTTCATTCCGATTATCGGATCTGGGCTTACACTACTCTTTGCCTTAGTACATCGTAAACTCAGAGATTATGCACCAGCAACGTTTGTTATGGCCACCTTTGCGCGCGCGCTGAACTGCATTGCTGTCTTTGGATTTCTTGCGATGGCTATTTTCATGAAAATTTATAGCTGTGGCCTTCCCTGCAACGTCCATTTTCTCGATGTAGACAAGGGATTACCCGTTGGGGTGGGAGTGATTGCTTAAGGCGTGTTTTGACTACTCACACCGTCATGAGGCTTGCGATAGGCTTTATTCGCGGTGATAAAAAAAAATCAAGCGTCAATAAGACATATACAACCTCTCTTTTTTTTTTATCTAAGAACTCTTGTAAGAAAATGAGTGAAATCCCTCTCTTGTCTCACAATTTTTCAAAAAAAAAGAAATATACAACTTTAAACGTACACGCGACATTATAGATCTCATGATTGTGCCCTTTTCTGTTTACGATGTGTTTATGTTCAACTTTTTTATTAGGATAATACATAATCTATTAACTCCAGAATCTATATTTAACACGCAGCTTGGAGAGAAAGTTGTTGCTTCCGTATGCACCATTGCTTTGCTGGCTCATCCCAATTATCGGAACTGCAGTTACACCGTTAGTTGGTGCAATTCGTCGAAAATTCAGCAGTTATCTAGCAGTGTTGTCCATCGGAATGAGTGCTCTCTTCTCCTTTTCGATGATCCCAGACATCTATTTTGGAACAGCTCTGCCCGATATGACGATTCCATGGATTTCTAACAGCATTATTCAAGTTGGCGTATGCATTGATCCATTAAGCGTGCTTATGGTAAGTGTAATTACTTGTATAGGATTTCTAGTTACAGTTTTCTCTGTCGCCTACATGCAAGAAGAGCCAAGCTTGGCTAGGTTCTGGTTTCTCATACAGCTTTTCATCGGCGGATACGTAGTGATAGTGATGGCAGATAACCTCCTCTTCATGTTCATCGGCTGGGAAATAGTTGGGATATGCTGCACCGGCCTTGCAGCTTTCTGGTACAAAGACCCTAAAAAGGCGCATATAGGCTTGAAAACTTTCCTCGTTCTCCACATTGCAGACGTGTTCTTGCTTGCGTCTATTTTGATAATATACGCTTATTCTGGCACTCTTAACATTATGGAACTTTCACAAAACAACAACTGGATGGGAGAATTATCAAGGTCTGGCTTACTTTTTATCACAGCCCTTATGTTCTTTGGTGGAGCTGTAGGAAAGGCAGCTCAGTTTCCCTTGCAAGAATGGCTTCCAGATGCATTAGCCGCCTCACCTTCCTGTTTCAACGCCCTAACTGAGTGTTTGGCTGGTCCTTTTCTTATGGCTAGAGTTCTCCCAATCTTCCATCAGGCTACCCAACCTCCAATGGAATACGGTGGCATGATCAACTTCTTTTTGGTCATGACATTTGTAGGCGCACTCACTGCGATTATTAGCGCTCTTATAGCAATGGTCCAAGTTAACATATTCAAAGTTCTTTCATATGGCATCTCAAGCATGATCGGATACATGATGGCAGCTTTTGGTTTAGCAGGATTAATGGCTGACATGAGCTGGGGTTACTTAGCCGGCACCTTCCTTCTTACAGTAGACGCCTTCCTCTCAGCGCTGCTTTTCCTAACTGCAGCCTACATTTCCTACGCAGTTGGCTCGGACAATTTACACCATATGGGCGGGTTCAAGAGTCGAATCGCGCATAGAAGTATGGAAGTGGGAGCTCTTGCTCTAGCTGGCATACCACCGCTAAGTGGTTTTTGGTGTACGAACTGGATTCAAACAGTTGCTTGGGATTTCGCGGCAGAGGCTGGCATAAAAGGACAATTCATGTTGATGATATCGGGCTACGTAATTTTTGCTTTATTAATAATCGGAGCTGGAATAACTGCCTTTTACGGGCTCAGAATGATGGGACTAGTCTTCAGAAAGGGGAGTCACGGATCGGAGGAGAAGGTTATCAGAAGATCTCCATCTTTAATGCGAATTTCACTTGCTGCAACTCTTGTAATAACTGCATTCTTAGATTTCCTAGCACTTCTTTTAATCCCGAGCTTTAACAAGTTTCTCCTACCTCTTTTAGGCACACTAACTTTCAGCAATATTACCGACGTTTTGACGTACATTGTTCCGTCCATAAGTACAGTTTTAACATGTGTAGCAGTAGCAGTTGGAGGCTATCCCGCATATCAGTTATATATAGCGCGTCGAGTCAACCCTGTTAAATTAATTGAGAAACACCGATTCTTAGGGAAGGTTCATGGTTTTCTGTGGAAACGATGTTACATCAACGCGTTTTACTTCAAGGTTGCAGATGGAATCAAAGCATTTTCCAACATCGTATATAAACGCTTAGAGTGTAGTATTGACGCGTTGAACTATCGTGTTGCAAGCTTTTTTAGACGATTATCCAGTGTTTTGTATAAATATCCGGAACTTAGAGGCCTTGACGCGCTGAATTATTTTCTAGCTCATCGTATCACATCATTTGCTCAACGATTCAGAAAAACGCATACTGGAGTGTTATCTTACAACATGCTGACAGCCTTTATCGGAGTCATAATATTAGTAGTTCTACTTCTTCTATTTAGAGGAGTTATTCCTTAGGAGAAAAATGGGTTGATTCCTCATGCCTCATTGTTGGCAATTATTCTTCCAATAATTTCAGCATTTTTCATCTACGTTTTTGGAAAATATGCTGAAAAGTATGTCGGATGGATAGCGACTGCAGCAGCCTCGCTGTCCATTTACATGATTCTTTCCATGGTAACAGACATCATTGAACAGACACCCATACACGATACCTATGCTTGGATCCAGGCACCGTCATTCAGCCTTAGACTAGGCTTTATGGTTGACATGACCAGCTTTTCCATAGCATTGATCGTTGCAGTTGTAAGCACTCTTTCATGTTTCTACTCCATTAAGTACATGGAGAATAAGCGTGAGCAACCCAGCTATTACGCATTCCTGTTGCTGTTCATGGCTGGCATGATTGGAGTGATGCTTTCCGCGAACCTTATACAATTTTATCTCTTTTGGGAGTTGATGTTGATACCATCTTATTTCTTAATAGCATTGTGGGGAGTGTCTAAAAAACGGTTGACCATCGGATTCAAATACTTTATATTCACACACATCGGGGCGCTTTTCATGCTTATGGGAATACTGTCAATCTACGTATTCACGGGCACCTTTAATTTCGCCGATTTGTCACAAGTGTCAACTAATATCCCTCCAAGCAGTATACTTACAGTATTTGTTCTGTTATTGATTGGGTTCTGCGTTAAGATGGCAATTTTCCCAGTGCACACATGGCTACCGGATGCACATGCTGAAGCCCCCACACCCATAAGTGCTATGCTCTCAGGCGTCATGATTAAGTGTGGTGCCTACGCTTTCGCAAGAATCCTTCTTTCTGGTTTTGGTCCAACAGTTGTGCAGATGTCAGATGCTTTGGCGATTCTCGGCGTCATCACCATGATTTACGGTGGAATTATGGCTCTTGCTCAAACTGATATCAAAAGGTTTTTAGCATACTCCAGCATCAGCCAGATGGGCTACATCTTTTTTGGACTGGGAGTGTACTCAACAATAGGGGCGACTGGAGCCCTCTTCCATATGGTGAACCATGCTGTTTGTAAAAGCCTTCTATTCATGTGTGCCGGCGTAATTATGCATCAAACGGGAATACGCAAGATCACAAAGCTAGGGGGCTTAGCCGATAAGATGCCAATAATTTGTGCCGCAGCCTTAATAGGCGCCTTATCTCTAGCTGGAACCCCTCCCTTAAACGGTTTCTGGAGTGAATGGATGATATTCTCAGGAGGAGTCTTCTCTGGAAAGATTCTCATCACCACGGTCGCCGTAGTTAGCACGGCAATCACTGCTGGATATTACCTATGGTTCCTGTGGAGAGTGTTCTTCGGAACCACCCCGAAAGAGTTAGAAAATACGAGGAAGCCGTCTTGGCTGATGCGTATTCCAATAATCGTATTGGCTGTGATTGCGGTGGTGACAGGAATTTGGCCGGACATTGTGTTAAGGCTTCTATCAGCTCCATTTTAAAAGTGTAGGCGTTAGATATGGAACCAATACTTTACCAGAAATATTGGAAAAATATTCTAGTCATAATCCCCCAAGTACAGCCTCAATGTAAGCTTCTATGTTCAAAGCCGCCTCGGCAGCCTGAGAAGACGCACTAATAAACGGTCCAGGGTATACCCCAATAAAAACACAGAGAAACGCAAGAATCAACAGGGGGATGAGTATTGAGATAGGAGCCCTAGTTGCTCTTTTTGACACTTCCGTAGGCATTTCTAACATGATTATACGGATAAGGCGGAAGTAGTAGACGACTGACAAACCCATGTTAGCAAGTGTTAAGGTCGAAAATATTATCATCTCAGCTCTTATTCCAGCGGCTATAATCATCATCTCACTCCAGAAACCGTTCAATGGTGGGCAAGCAGCAATAGCGAGTGTACCAATAGTAAAAGCTGCACTTGTTATAGGCATAATCCTTCCTATTCCTCTAAGCTTTCTAAGATCTCGCGTTCTAGTTTGACGAATAAACGCTCCAGCGCAAAGGAAAAGAAGGGTTTTCATAATTGCATGATTCATTATGTGAAACAAACTCGCAGTTAATCCATAGGGAGTTGCGATCGCAAATCCGAAGAGAACATAACCTATATGAGCAATGGTGCTGAAAGCTAGCAGACGCTTGAGGTCGTTTTGCAACAGCGCCATTATGTTACCGCCGAACATTGTGAAAACCGCGAAAACCGCCAACGTCATTTGCCACGCTGGTTGTGCAGAACTGAAAACGAGTAGGAGAATACGAATGAGAGCGCAGGCTGCTGTCTGCACCATAACGCCGGAAAGCATAGCACTTACAGGGCTCGGGGCAGCAGAGTGAGCGTCAGGAAGCCACGTGTGAAATGGAACGATGGCAGCCTTAACTCCAAAACCGACCATAACCAACGTTAGAGTTGTGTAAATCCATCCCTCAGATGCAGTGTTAGTAAGGCTAGTTGCAAGAGCTGCGAAGTTTAGTGTTCCAGCCATCCCGTAAAGAAAGGACATGGAGAGGAGAATTGTTGCGCTTCCAGCAGCGCTCATAATAAGGTATTTGAACCCAGCCTCTATGGCCTCCCACTTTTGCTTTCGAAACGCAACCAGAGCATAAGATGTTAGGCACATGAGCTCCCAGAAAACAAACAATGTAAAAAAATCGCCTGCGAAAATTATGCCTGTCATGCCAGCAATCATGCCTAGCATAAGCGTGTAATACTCGGTTAATCCTGAATCACGTTCCATAAACTTTATTGAATAAACCGTGGCGAACAATCCAATTATTATGTAAAGGAACGCCATGAAAACGCTGAGCATATCTATTTCAAGGCACGCTCCAAAAGGGGAAATGAAAGTCGGTTGACCAACAATTAAGATTATACCGTTCTTAGCCACTTCCTTATACAATCCGTAGAGAAAGTAGGCTGCTACTAAGAGGCTTGCTGATGCATAGATGCCTTGAACCTTCCGATAGCCCTTTTTATCGGCTACCCACCCCACTGCAGGGGTTGCAACCATAAACATAAGAAGGGCGTCTAATGGCGGGGTAAACATGTTCAGTCCCTCTTCAACGTTGACATGTCTCGGGCTAAAGAAGCAGTGTGAAAAGGCTGTAGAGGACGCGGAAACGTTTGACTCACCACTTCAGCCGCCTCAGCTTCCGCACGTCTAAAGTTTTGTAATACTTGTAGGCATAAGTAACGATCGTCAGAGCTAGAGCAGTAACACAGCCTGCAAAACCTATTGACATAATTACAATGCTGTGGCCAAGCGGATCTATGAAGCCTACGCTTCTGTAAGCAGAAAAGGCAATGAAGTTTAGGTGGGCAGCGTTCACCAAGATTTCAAGTCCCATGACAAGCTTGATCATATTCCTTTTGGAAACTAGGCAATACATGCCTACGATGTATAAGGCAACGGCGCATGCAATGTAATAATTAAGCGGAATCACCTTTTCCTCTCCTCAGTTCTCAATAGTGCCACGCAACAAGCAGCCGCTGCAAACAACACGAACGCCTGTGCAATCAGGTCGATCACTCTGTAATCCCATAGAAATCGGCTAACTTCCTGCCCTATTATCCCTGTTTCGTTCTCCACAAGTTTTGGCGGCTGATCCGTATCTGCGTACTTGAAAACTGGAAATTCATATTTAATTATAAGCGTTGAAAAAACTAAGATTGTTAAGACGGCGGCTGCTAACCCCACCACTCTGATTCGGTCTACTTTCACTTCTATGTTTCCTCCTCCCTCTTTGTCAACATAACAGCCACTATAAAAAGAACAATTACGGCGCCTGCATAAACTAACAGTTGAAAGACAGACACGTATGGTGCGTTGAGCAGCCAAAATAAGGCTCCTATAGTGATACATGTTCCGCAGAGGCAGATTGCAGCGTGAAATAAATCCTTTAGTTCAATGGTTAACAAAGCTAGCAAGACTGTAAGAACTATCAACACAATTTGCAGCAGGTCACCAATAATCAAAGCTCTCTCCACTTAATATCGTATCTGAAAGCTGGGGTTATCTCGTTTAAAAGACTTTCCAACAAGAGACAGTGGAAAAACGAACATAGAAAGGTTAAATAAAACAGGACTTTAAGATGATGTAAGAGGATCGTGAAGAAATGTATGCCGACCTTCTAGTTTCCTTGCCTTCCATTTTCATTTTATCTATTATTGTTGGTTTGATTATTTATTTGGTGGGGTGGATAGTTGCGGCGAAAGGTGAAAAAACCGTGGGCAAGGTTGCTCCATATGCTTGTGGTGAAGACCTCCCTCCACGCGAGTTCCAAGTAAATGTTGAAGAATTCCTCATTTACGCCGTTTATTTCCTTATCTTTGACATCCTTGCATTCACTCTTGCTACATCACTAAGTACGCCGGGTTATTTCCCAGCAGTTTACGCCCTCATCGTATTGATGGCTGTTGTAATTTTGGCACCATTGCGGCGGCGAGGATGAAATGAATTTATTCAAATGGGCCCGTACAAAATCGCCTTGGATCATCCATTTTAATACAGGTGGCTGTAACGGATGCGACATAGAACTTGTAGCAGCGGTTACGCCAAGGTTTGATTTGGAACGTTTCGGAATATTATTAAAGGGAAGCCCGAGACATGCTGATGTGCTTGCTGTTACAGGTCCAGTGACCTTTCAAGTTAAAGATAGACTTGTACGGATTTATGAGCAAATGCCAGAACCGAAATATGTCATAGCCATAGGCACATGTGCAATCAGCGGTGCACCATTCCAAGAATGCTACAACGTCCACGGAGGAATAGACATTGTGCTTCCAGTAGACGTTTATGTTCCAGGATGCCCACCGAAGCCTGAAGCCATCATCAATGGAGTCGCAAAGCTTATTCAAAAAATAAGAGGGAGCGAAGGACATGGAAAAGGAAAATGAAATAGTAGAAAAACTGAGGAATTTTCTCAAGAAGAATCTTGTTAGAGCAACTGTTCCTAGAGAGCGGAGAATTTTCGTTTACATAAAAAAGGATGCGTTAAAAGACGCTGTGGAATATTCGGTGACAGATTTAAAGTTCAAACATTTATCCACGATAACAGGCGTGGATTTAGGTGGAGAAATAGAAGTAATATATCATCTGACTTATGAAGGCTCAATTGTGCTTTCAATAAGGCTTACTGTGCCAAAGAATAATCCAAACGTCCCAACCGTTACAGATTTAATCCCAGGCGCGATTCTTTATGAACGCGAAGTCCATGACCTCTTAGGAGTAAACTTTGAAGGACACCCAGACTTATCGCCCTTGCTGCTTCCAGAAGGATGGCCTCAGAACGTTTATCCGTTAAGGAAAGAACATAATCTTGAGCAACTTAGACAGATGACTTCCAAAAAATAGAAGGAAGAAACTAGATTGAGTTATGGTTCAACTGTTAAGGTTCCTTTCGGTCCACAGCATCCGGCTTTGAAAGAGCCTGAAAATTTTCTTTTCGAAGTTGACGGAGAAACGGTTGTGAATGTTAAGCCGCGTATAGGCTACGTACATCGTGGAATAGAAAAAGCCTTCGAATTTAGAACTTACATACAAAACATCTACTTGGCTGAACGAATCTGCGGAATCTGCTCGGATGCACATACTACATGTTACACGCAGGCAATCGAAGAACTATTAGATGTAGAGGCTCCACCAAGAGCCAGATACATCCGTGTAATACTCGCCGAGCTTGAAAGAATCCACAGCCACGCGCTTTGGGTTGGCATAGCTGCGCATGAGATAGGCTTTGACACGTTTTTCATGTATGTTTGGCGAGACCGCGAAACGGTCTTGGACATGTTTGAGATGATTTCCGGCAACCGCATACATTATGCCATGAACACCATAGGCGGAGTACGGAGAGACATATCAGCGACTATGGTGCCGAAAATCAAAAAAGGCTTAGACTTCTTGGAAAAGAGACTTAAATATTATATGGATGTTGTGCAAACTGAGCAAACTATTTTGAAAAGAACTGCTGATGTTGGCGTTTTAAAGCCGAAAGACGCTGTGAAATTGTGTGCTGTCGGCCCGACCCTACGAGCAAGCGGTATAAAAAACGATGTGAGAGCTGACGACCCCTACGCAGCTTACGACGAAATCCCATTCAACGTGATTACGCATGACGGCTGCGATGTTTTAAGCAGAACACTGGTCCGATGCGAAGAAATGTTAGAAAGCATAAAAATAATCCCTTATGCTCTAGACCACATGCCTGAGGGAATTATTAGAGTTGGAGTTCCAATGAAGGTTCCTCAAGGAGAAGCTGTTTCAAGAGTTGAAGCACCTAGAGGAGAATTAATCCATTATGCTAAGTCAAACGGAACCACAAAGCCGGAACGCTACAAAGTAAGAAGCCCAACGCTTGGAAACATTCCCGCATTATGCAAGATGCTTCTAGGCGGATATGTAGCTGACATACCTATAGTGTTAGCTGGAATCGACCCGTGCTTCTCTTGCATGGACCGTATGGCTTTCGTCGACAGTAAAAAGAGCAAAAAATGGTTTTGGACAATGCAGCAGTTGAGGAGGAATTATGCGAAAAAGTGACCACAGATATAGTTTCATTGATAAGAATCCTAGTTTTTCCAGGAGTCATATTTCTTTTCGTCTTAGCCTTTTTCTACGAGTGGGTTGACAGAAAATTCTTTGCAAGACTGCAAAACAGATATGGACCATTGCACACAGGCCCTCACGGCATTTTGCAACCCGTCGCAGACTTTTTAAAACTGCTTTCAAAAGAGGACCTTACACCACATGCTTCTGACAAGCTTATGTTTGTTTTAACCCCGGTTTTCTACTTTGCTTTGCCATTAACATCGCTTTTCATTGTTCCGATCTTGAGTCAAACAAGCCTTATAGCCTTTGAAGGAGACCTTATTTTCGTCATTTTCACGTTTACGCTAATAATCATAAGCGTTTTTCTCGCTGGCTGGAGTTCAATGAATCGATTCAGCACAATCGGAAGCGTACGAGCCCTGCTTCAAATGTTAGGTTATGAAATTCCAATGGGTTTAGTTATAATTGGTCCGGCAATAGCAGCAGGGAGCTTGTCAATAAGCACAATAGTTGAATGGCAGTCACTTCACTTTTGGCTGATTTTGTTGCAGCCCCTCGGGTTTGCTGTGTTCACTATATGCCTTCTCGCTGAGTTACAGTTCGTTCCCTTCGATATCCCAGAAGCTGAAACCGAAATTGTGGCTGGATGGCGAACAGAGTTCAGTGGAAGAAAATTGGCGCTGCTTCGACTTGGAAAAAACTTGGAGCTTGTTCTAGCATCCGCTTTAATCACATCGCTTTACTTAGGCGGCTCCCAACAATTCTGGCTGATTCCGCCAATTGTTATTTTCTTGGTGAAAACTACTTTCGCTGTAATGCTACTCTCCTTTCTAAGGGCAGTATTCGCTAGGCTTCGAATAGATCAGATGCTTTCTGGAATGTGGAAATATTTGCTTCCGCTTGCAACCTTGCAAGTGATTCTAATTCAGTTTGGTCTTGGAAGGTGAAAATTTGGCTTTGGTGAAAGAAGCGTTAAAACAGTTGTTTCAAAGGCCAGCCACGTTGAAGTATCCCTACGAAGAGTTAACCCTACCTAAAGACTTCAGAGGCCGTCCAATTTGGGACATGGAAAAATGTATCGGCTGCGGACTCTGCTCTAACGTGTGTCCTTCAGGTGCCATAGAGATGATTGGAAAAGGATTGGAAGCGGAAATTAAGCATTATGTTAACCGTTGCATGTTTTGCGGACAATGCGCAGAAATTTGTCCAAAAAACGCCATTAGAATGAGTGAAGAATACGAGTTAGCAGTGTTTGACCGTTCGAAAATGCTTTACGAATATAAAAGGGATTCCTAAAAGACTTTCAGAAGTGGTCACCCACTCTAATCACTTAAGCGCCATGTTGTTCCTTGTGGTTGTTTTTGTTCCTAAACAGATTACGCCACTCTTTTTGTTCGGTAAGCTTGGCCACTGCTTCACTATATATTTTTACTCTAAGAGACTCAGGGTCTTTCGGAGAGTCATCATTTAGGTGTTTTTGTGCGATTTCTTTCAGTTGTGTTAGCAGCACAGTCGCCAGTTTTTCGAGTTTCTCTGAGGAAACCTCGGATATGTGTCGGTGGAGCCTAAAGACGATGAACATACCCCTTAAATGTTCTATCTGCGTGTGTATGAAAAACCTTTTGACGTCTTTCGGTATGTTGTCAATATCAACGATGAACAGGGAAGCCGTAGGAGCGTAGTATTTCTGGATGATGCCGTGCTTCTCTGCTTCTAACTTGGTTATTTCAATGAGCCCCACGTTTAACAAGAGATGTAAGTGGTAACCAACGGCTGCCTTTGTTATGCCTAACTCATCTGAGAGCTGTTTCTCCGTCATGGGGTGTTTGCTTAATAGGCGTATGAGTTCTGCTCTGGTAAAATCTGCCAATAGTCGAATAGTTTCCTGATTCTTGACAATACACACAGCGTTTTTTGGCTTCGTTGCTTTCAACTTCCACGCGCTTCCTTTTCAAGTATTAAAACACTATTGCATAAATATTTTTAAACAGTATGAATCTTTATATTGTATAAATGTATGTATCAGTAAAACTCGCTACATCGATATAAAGTATGAACCAAGCGATAGTGGTTAAACCATGAACAGATATGCCAGTTACACCTTGGGGGTTCTTGTTGATATTTGAGACAGCAATTGCATTCGTAGCTCTCGTCGTAGGAATCGTGGTTATGGTTTATTCTAGCGACAAGGCAGTTGAGCACTCGGTAAAAATCGCTTCAGCATTGAGGATTTCACCGTTGATGATTGGGCTTGTGCTAGTGTCCATAGGCACGGATTTGCCAGAAATCGTTAACTCAATCATCTCATGCGCGGTTGGCCACGCAGACATAAACGTAGGTGACTCCCTCGGATCTGTCTTGACCCAAATGACTTTAGTGATCGGGCTTCTTCCCTTCCTAGCTGGAAAGTTCAAAGTGAAGAGGAAAGAGATATTGGTCATCGGGGCCTGCGAGATCTTAGCACTCATACTTGCCGTGTCAATAGCTGAGAAGGGATATTTCACAAGGGTCAACGCACTTCTTTTAGTGGCCAGTTGGCCAGTATTTATGCTGTTAATTAGAAGCGCTACGACAAGGAACCCTAAAGAAAAAAAGCATGTGGAAGCACATGCCGACGAGAAACGTCTTCGTGATTTTGTAATTGCCATTCTAGGATTCATAGGGGTTGCGGTCGGGGCCTACGTTGTGATCCAATCTGTGATCAAACTGTCGGCAGTTTTTCATGTTTCTGAGTATATCATTAGCTTCTTCGTGGTCGCAATCGGGACATCTCTCCCGGAATTAGCCGTTGAGTTTATGGCTCTGCGCAAGAAACAATACGAGCTTGCTGTAGGGGATGCCATAGGAAGCTGTATTGTTGATGCTTCTGTTTCCGTTGGAATCGGGCTGCTTTTTTTTCCACAAGCAGTATCGGGTCAAACCGCTATGATTACAGGTTTATATGCTATATTTGGTTCTATCGTGGTTGTACTAACGCTTGCACTTAGGGAGAAAGTTGATAAGAAGGCTGGCGCGTTATTCATCCTTGTGTACCTACTTTCCTATACACTGCTGGCCGTGATATGAATCGCTTGGAGTGAGTCATGCCAGTTTGAAGGTGAATGAATTGAGCGAAATCAAAGAAAAG